>PSRI01000049.1 GCA_003175935.1 Bacteroidota bacterium | reverse complement strand
CTATCGGGGTCGAAATGACATTCCAAAAATGGGCGATGTCCATCCTCTAAAGTATACATTTTTCTCTCTTTTGTCCATTCGTCAAATTGACGTAGGTTTGCCCCCACGAAATCGAAAAAAGGAGTCGGTTAAACATCTGCTTAGCTCCGGATTTTGTTCCAATCCCCAGTTATGAAAAAATCATGGTGGAAAATACTTTGTTCCCTCATGCTTCTTTACACGGTTACGGGAGGCATGTTAATGGATGTTCCGCGCAAGAAAATTCTTAATGAAACCATCAGAAATGCATTTTACCATGTTCCGATGTGGTTTTGCATGATGACGCTTTTCACTTGCTCAATTATTTATTCCATTTTATATCTAAGAAAACAAAATCTGATCTACGATATCTATGCAAAGGAATTTGCCCGGACCGGATTGGTTTTTGGCATTCTTGGCTTAGTTACCGGAGCCATGTGGGCTTCTTATACCTGGGGGAAGCCGTGGAGCAACGATATTAAACAGGTTGGAGCGGCCATCGCATTATTGATTTATGCGGCCTATTTTGTTTTGCGCAATTCAATGACGGACCTGGACAAGCGGGCAAGGGTAGGCGCAGTCTACAATATTTTTGCATTTGCGATGTTATTTCCTACGATTTGGATCATACCAAGGCTGACCGAATCATTGCATCCGGGAGGTCAGGGAAATCCGGTTGCAGATCCCAGAAATATGGACGCTCCCATGGCGATTGTTGAGTGGCTTATAGCAGTACCTGGCTGGATTTTGTTGGGAGTATGGATCACAACAATTAATATAAGACTTCGTAAAATTGAAGATAAAAACTTATTGCATGCTTAAGGTTTATACACGAATAGCTCTTTTTGTGGTTGTATTAATCTCATCGATAAATGGATTTGCCCAGGGGCCCGAAGGATACAAGCCTGTTGATATGGCTGATGGAATGAGAAGCAATGGAAAAATTTACGTAGTGGTTGCCGTCCTCGGAATCATCATGCTTGGACTTCTTTTGTTCCTCACAAGCATGGATAGAAAATTGAAAAAACTGGAAAAAGAAAATAAAAAATAGCCCATCAGGTTTTCATCTTGCCCCCGAAAATAACCTGAACTTTCCTTTTTATTTACTATAGCTCTTTAGGATTTTTTTAAACGATTGAACCATATTGAGAACCAAATTTTTTTCACATGTCTGGACAACAAGAATATAGCTTTTTTGACGCGGTTGTAAAAAGCTTTGACAAGGCAGCTAAA
This sequence comes from Bacteroidota bacterium, assembly GCA_003175935.1. Classification (GTDB taxonomy): domain Bacteria; phylum Bacteroidota; class Bacteroidia; order Chitinophagales; family Chitinophagaceae; genus PSRI01. Next base: position 18,061 of record PSRI01000049.1, on the reverse strand, counting down.
TTCACCAATTGGGATCCGGGATTATTGGAACAGATTAAACAATGTAACTCTGTTTACCGTATGCATTTCCCGGTAAAAATTGGCGACAGGATTGAAGTGGTAAAGGCATATAGGGTACAGCACTCTCACCACAAAACTCCGTGTAAGGGAGGAATACGTTTTGCAACTTCCGTTAATCTTGATGAAGTAATGGCGCTGGCAGCTCTGATGACTTACAAATGCGCAATTGTAAATGTACCATTTGGCGGAGCAAAGGGTGGAATTAATATCGATCCTAAAAAATACACGCCCTACGAACTTGAAAAAATTACGCGACGCTACACGCACGAATTGATTAAGAAAAATTTTATCGGACCCGGAACTGATGTACCTGCACCGGATTATGGAACAGGTGAAAGGGAAATGTCCTGGATCCTGGATACTTATACCAGCATGAAACCCGGAGAAATTGATGCTTTGGGCTGCGTTACTGGAAAACCTGTTACGCAGGGTGGTGTACGGGGAAGACGTGAAGCAACTGGATTAGGTGTTTACTACGGTATTCGCGAAATCACGCATATGCCGGAAGTCATGCAACGGTTAGGACTAAGCGAAGGAATTGAAGGCAAGAGGGTAATTGTTCAGGGAATGGGTAATGTGGGTTATCATGCTGCGAAATTCTTTCGCCAGGGTGGCGCCAAAATCATTGCCCTTGCAGAATATGAAGGCGCTATCGCAAACCCTGATGGATTGAACGAAGAAGAAGTGTTCCAGCATCGCAAAAAGACAGGTTCAATTTTGAACTTTCCTGGCGCAATCAATATTGAAAATTCTTCAGCAGCTCTTGAAATGGAATGCGATATTCTTATTCCTGCGGCTCTGGAAAATGTGATCAATCACGAAAATGCTCCAAGGATTAAAACCAAAATCATTGGTGAAGCTGCAAACGGACCACTCACTCCTGAAGCCGACGAAATCTTTATTAAAAAAGGAATCCTGGTTGTTCCTGACATGTACCTGAATGCCGGTGGTGTAACGGTGAGCTATTTTGAATGGCTTAAGAACCTTAGCCACGTGCGCTACGGTAGAATGGAAAAGAGATTTACTGAAAACCTGAATAGTAATATCCTGGCACAGTTAGAAAATCTCACAGCAAAAAAAGTAGCTCAAAAAGACAGGGAGAACATTATGCATGGTCCGGAAGAAGCAGACCTGGTATATAGCGGACTGGAAGAGACCATGATTACCGCAACGCGTGAAATCATGGATTGCTGGCATAGTAATAAAGACATCCCTGACATGCGCACGGCCGCCTATGTTGTGGCAATTAATAAGGTGGGAACCAGCTATGCTGAATTAGGAATTTTCCCATAATCCTTAACGAATATTCTTTAATCCCGCTGAGTTTTTCAGCGGGATTTTTTTTACAGCTGAAGATTATGCGATTAGCATTTCTTATTCGAAATTCCGATTGAAGGTGTAAGTTTGAATAGTACATCTAAAAAGATCAATGCAAGTTCAGGGAAAAAATTATCGCACCATTTGGCTGGATGAAAACAATGAAAATGTTTACATTATTGACCAGCGCTTTTTACCGCACCGTTTTGTTATTGAAGAAATATCAACGGTGGATCAGATGGTGGTTGCGATCAAAGACATGCATTTGAGAGGAGCAGGATTATTGGGTGCTGCCGCAGGATATGGCATCTTCCTCGCCGCAAAAGAGGCTGCTCCCACTGGTGATTTCGAAAATGTTCTAAATATTTCTGCTAAACGTATATGCGAAGCAAGGCCCACAGCTGTGAATCCCGAATGGGCAGTGAAGCGGCAAATGCAGGCGATTTCTCAGGCAAATTCCATTGAAGAGAAAATTAAAACATCATTTAAAACTGCTGAATTAATTGCAGACGAAGATGCGGAGTGCTGCAGAATGATTGGCAGAAATGGATTCTCCCTCCTCAAACAAATTGCAGAAACAAAAAAAGGAAAGACACTTAATATTCTCACTCATTGTAATGCCGGCTGGCTTGCTTTTGTAGACTATGGATCTGCGACCGCTCCTATTTATGAAGCTTTCAGTGAGGGTATTGACTTACATGTATGGGTAGACGAAACCCGACCACGAAACCAGGGTGCGTCCCTAACAGCATGGGAATTGCTGAACCAGCAGATTCCACACACTATTATTACTGATAACGCCGGAGGCTACCTGATGCAACAGGGAATGGTGGATCTCGTAATTACGGGAGCCGACAGGGTGACCCGGCAGGGCGATGCAGCAAATAAAATCGGAACCTACCTTAAGGCACTTGCTGCAAAGGATAATAATGTCCCGTTTTATGTCGCGCTTCCTTCATCAACATTTGACTGGAATATGAGAGATGGTGTGAAAGAAATTCCAATTGAACAAAGGGATCCGGCGGAAATAAAATTTGTAAGTGGACTAAATGATGGAGAAATCAAAGAAGTGTTGATCACTCCGGCTGATAGTGCAGCTGCCAATTATGGCTTTGATATTACGCCATCCAGGTTGATTAACGGTTTGATAACCGAACGTGGAATATGTAAGGCGAATGAAAATGATATCTTGAATTTATTTCCTGAAAAAATGCAGCCCGCGTAAGGGACGAAGGTGCCAAATAACAAATCTAAATTGAAGCAATTCGTTACAATATTTTTATTTTTTACACTTTCAGCCAGTGCAAAGAATAGAGTTGCCAATGCAAAAGATGCAGCGACAATTCCCAATTGTAATGTGGGTGATTATATCATTGATGTTGCCAATGGAAATCCTGACATTTTTTTAAATACAAGAATCATCTCAATAGTTTGGCCCGCAAAGATTTTGATATCGGCTGATGTTCCTACTTCGCTGGGACATGATTTTGGAAACATAACGCTCAATTTAAATAACTGCATAGGTTACGACACCACCACGCATAGAGGGAAGATAACTTTCTATTCAACCGAAGGAAGGAGATTGGTTTATCGCGGTTATTTAAGGTTGTACCAGGCCAGAGGATGGGATGTGGATGCTACCTATGATCCGGTGAAAAAAACAGGAATGGCCGGATATACAGGAAGAGATGGGAACTGGCCATTCATTATTGGAAAATACGGGATATGCAATGATGTTAAATGGTCAAACACGGTGACAATAGGGACAGTGTTAGATTCAAATTCTTATGGCATAAGATTTATCGGGATTGAATTTAGTAACGGAGGATTCGCACCAATATCGATAAATGGACTTAATAATGGTGTTGACTTTTACAGGATAAGGTTTACCAAGTGTTTAGTCTACAATCGAAACGGTGAGGGATCTTATGTCGGTTCCACACAGCAGGATCCGCAACGATCTTTAATCGGGCTAGAATTCGATGACAACATAATTGTTGTAACAGGAAATGATGGTGTTCAGTTTGACAGACTTTTTTGGGATATTAATATTCATAACAACGTGATTATTTGTGGAGGTGCAAATTTTAGAAACGCTTTTGAAGAATACCAGGATCACGGAGTTCAGCTAACAATAACCGGGAATAATGTGAGGTTTAGAAATAATATTGTTTTGGGTGGAGGAGAAATGGCTATCCAGGTAAATTATAAAGCTGACAGATCACAAAAACCAGGGTCTGCTGAGAATAGAATATGCAATAATGTTTTTTATGGAGCCCGGGGACCCAAAGGTTTGTATACAGGTGCTTTTTCTTATGGCACAAAAGCAAGACTTGTAATTGATTCAAATTTCTGGGGGCATTTTGCGCTTCCTTATGATTACAATAAGATTGTAACTGGCAAACCTAATACGCAGATTGTAATCAATCCTGCTTTTAGTTCATCAGATGTAATTGTAGAAATTAAGAATAATAAATTCGATGGCACAAAGACAAGTTATATTGTTCGCAACGGTACTCCAGGTGCAACTTTAGATACATCAAAAAACAGCGCCGCTCTGACTCCCTGGCCCCAGTTCAATAATTTGTTCGGATTTACATTTAAAAAAGGTGACACCATCCATCCAAGGCAAATTGAAATTTATACTGAGAAAGTCGGAGAGAAATGGTCACGTTCAACTTCGGATTCCAATCATCATCCAGCAAAATATTGGCCGGGATGGCTTGTAAGCGATTCCTCCAAATGGTTTATGACTAAAGACACAGTTAGCGGGTTAATACATCCTGGCGTATCTAATGGCTGGGAGAATTATTATAAAAGAGTTTACTGGGATTTGAACACAGGTAAAATGGTATTTGATCCTGTCTCTCTTAAAGGGCTAAGTGAAGATCCGCCTTTGGACCTGAGGCTGCCTGCAGATGATCCTTATGCAAAATTGGGCATCGGACTTACTGATCTTGCTAACTCAAGCATTAATAAAAAGAAAAAACCGATGTAAAAACATCGGCTCTAGACTGTATCTGGCGCATGAAATGCGAAGAAAGTTTGTGGTCATGCCTCTTAAATTACTGATCGTTCACATTAGAGGCATGACCATTTCATCAGTTGTAAAACTGCTTTTTCGTTTGAAAAGACCCTGTAATAATTGTTTGATTTGAACCGACAAAACAAACTGCCGTGTTACCTCTACCAGGCAGCGGAGACCAATAAGAGAAAATATCTTTTAAGATCTGCAAAGAAAGTAAACGAGTTATCATATGTTCCTAAGGGTTTAGACGGATTATGAGTACCTCACCTTATTTTTACCATTAGCGCTTTTCGTATTTTCACGAATAAGATGGTACGCAAACTTACTATGCTCATCTCATTAGTGCAATAGACATATCCAAATCTTAGCATATGGTAAGCTCCTTCGTAACAATTTCTTAATGCTTTAGGCTTCAATAGTTATCTCCTGAATTTATTCGTCGAAATCACGCACTATTTGGTTATCGAATCATAATAAATCGACTTTACACCCCGTTTAATGTATGATAAATAGATATTCTATTGAAACATAATTTCTACACCCCGTGAAAAAATCTATACAAACCGAACCCGTAAAGATGGAAAGAGTGATTTCCATATGCCAGCAATATGCACCACTGGATGAACAAAGCCAGCAGGCATTGCAAAACATTATTACCTTAAAAGAGTATCGCAAGAACGATCATGTATTTGTACAGGATGAATTCTGCGGTGACCTTTTTGTAATAGTTAAAGGCTCGTATCGACTCTTCCATAAAACGGCACAAAAGGAACTCACAACCTGGCTTGGATATGATAATCATATTATCTCTTCCCTGCACAGTATTTTGTTGAATCAGCCTGCAAGGGAAACCATGCACGTTCTTGAAGACTCTGTAATCGGCGTTCTGCAATACAGCGAATTCCTGAACCTAAGTCATCAGTTCCCTCAAATCGAAAAACTGCATCGTACCATTATGAGTATTTTCATCGTGGAGATGCAGGAGAATCTGTTCGCAACGCGCTTCATGGAAGCAGCCGACAGATATCATTATTTCACTCAAAAACAGCCTGAGGCCCTCCAAAGAATCCCTCTTACCTATCTCGCATCATTCCTGGGTATCACTAAGGAAAGTTTGAGTAGGATCAGATCTGGATTCAGAAATAACAGGGATACCAATTTCGGCTCCGATAATTCTTATTTACGCACAGCGTAATTACTGGCGACTCAGAATATTCGGCTATCCATTACGGATAGCCTTTTTTTTGGCTAAAAAAAATGCCGTCCTCACAAAGGCGGCATTTAGATTTTTTTTAGTCTGGACTAATATTTAGTCAACTCAGGCTTCACTTCATCAATATAAGAAAGTATTCCTCCCTTTAAATTGTAAAGATTATCGAATCCAAATTTAGCCTCAAGCTCTCTGATTGCCTTCGCACTCCTGCCTCCCATTTTGCAATGGATCACTACTTTCCTGTCACGATCAATCTTATCAGCCTGATCAAGCACTGAAGCCAGGGGAATTAATTCAGCGCCAATATTTACAATTTCATATTCATGCGGTTCGCGCACATCAATTAATTGGAATTTTTCTCCTTTTACCTGCCAGTCATAAAATTCTTTCGCAGTAATCTCTTTTACTGGCTTTTCCTGGGGCTTTTTCAATCCGCAGAATTCTTCATAATCAATAAGGGATTTAATTGTAGGGTTTATTCCATTAATTGGATTCGCCGGGTTCCTCTTAATATTAAATGTCCTGGTTTGAAAAGTAAGCGCATCAAAAGTGAAGAAACGGCCACTGAGTGTATCACCAACTCCGGTAATAATTTTTATTACTTCCAGCGCCTGCAAACTTCCAATGATCCCTGGAAGAACACCCAGTACGCCACCTTCAGCACAACTGGGAACTAAACCGGGAGGTGGTGGACTTGGGTAGAGATCGCGATAATTTGGGCCTAATTCTCCAGCCTCATTTTTGTAATTAAAAACAGAAACCTGACCTTCAAACTGGAAAATGGATGCATATACATTTGGGATTCCCAATAAAACACTGGCATCATTTACCAGGTAACGGGTAGGAAAATTATCCGTCCCATCTGCTACAACATCGTAATCTTTTAAAATATCTAAAGCATTCTGTGAAGTAAGCTGCTCATTGTACAAAACGAAATTTACATGAGGATTCAACGCAGATAATCTTCTGTGGGCTGCTTCTACTTTAGGTTTACCAATTTCATCTACTCCAAATAGAACCTGTCTCTGCAAATTACTGTCGTCCACAACGTCAAAATCTACAATTCCAATGGTGCCAACGCCTGCAGCCGCGAGATATAATAATCCAGGGCTTCCCAAACCTCCCGAACCCACTACCAAAACTTTTGCTGCTTTTAATTTTTGCTGTGCTTCATACCCAAATTCAGGTATAATAATGTGGCGGTCATATCGTGCTAGTTCTTCTTTTGAAAATTTAATGTCTTTGTAGCTCATATCATAAATTTAGTTTCGATTCCTGGTTTATTATGCATTTCCTCCCGCAATTGCAGGTATAATACTAACGACGCTATCGTCTTTAACTACAGTATTCTCTTTTTGTAAATCACGTATATCATCGTTACCAACAAAAATGTTGATGAAGTTTCGAATATTGCCCTGCTCATCCAACAGATGCTTTTTCAAATCGGGGAAATTCAAAGTAAGTTCGGCCACGGTTTCTTTTACATTTGTTGCGTGTATCTGTAACCTTGATGTATTTCCCGTGAATTTGCGAAGTGGAGTTGGAATAATTACTGTTGCCATAGATAAATGAATTGTTTATTTTTTTTGTTTTTGAATAATTATTGTTAGTTGATTTTATGCCTGGGATATAAATTCGTGCGCAATGGGTTCCTTTTCGAATAAATGATCTTCGTTGAGCCTCCATGATCTGATTTCAGAAAACACACCATTCATGACTGAAATAATTACATACGAAAAAAATGGTTGGGCAGCCTGCCTGTCAGTTTCAGAAGCAATTGCCGGATGATTTGGATGTGAATGATAAACCCCCAACAAAGTAAGATTATTCGCTATCGCATATTGCTCCGCACGCATGTAATCGACAGGTGCAATTTCAAATCTTCTGCGTTTATCTCCTTCCTTCGCATTTTCTACCTGTCGCACTTCAGTAACATATCGGTCCTCATCTTCTTCTCTCCCAAACATAAATCCGCAACATTCGTCGGGGAAACTTTGCTCTGCATCCCTGAGCATGTACCTTCTACAATCTTTTTCGATAATCAGCATAATAAATAAGTGGTTTAAGTTTAATAGTAATTGGATATTTCTGTTACAATATTTTTTTTATGACTTCGCTATATTTATCGGCATTGTCTGGAAGCATTGTTACGATTATTGCTCCCTCAAAATTTTCAGCTACTCTTTTAGCACCAACAAGATTGGCCGCAGATGAGGGACTCAATAACAATCCTTCTTCTTTAAAAATCCTGCGAATCATTTCATAAGCTTCTTCAGTACTTACTTCGTAATTCTCATCAGCCAAATCAGCATCATATATTTTAGGAACAATAGCGGTTTCAAGATGTTTCCATCCTTCCAATCCGTGCAACGCAGAATCAGGTTGAAGTGAAATGAGTTTGATATCGGGATTTAATTCTCTTAATTTTCTTCCGGTTCCCACAAAAGTTCCCGTCGTTCCAAGGCCTGCCACAAAGTGGCTGATCCCTGGCACCACGTCGAAAATTTCCTGGGCTGTATGCAGATAATGTGCCTTCCAGTTATTTGGATTGCGATACTGATCTGCATAAAAATATTTGTCCGGATATTTTACTGCCAGTTCCCTGGCAACAGCCTGCGCTCCATCGGTACCCTCGAATTTTGAAGTATAAATAATTTCAACTCCGAGTGATTCCAATATCTGCTTCCTTTCTTTTGAAGCATTTTCTGGCAAACAAAGCGCTACCCTGATACCGAGTCTGGCCCCAATCTCCGCATATGCAATCCCGGTATTGCCGCTGGTTGCGTCGAGAAGGATTTTGTTTTCGTTCAATTTATTTTGATGGATTGCATCGGCAATAATTTCATATCCTGCTCTTGCTTTTACACTTTTACTCAATTGTTCCCACTCCAATTTTGCAAAAATTTTGCTCTTACCATCTACCGTTAAAGATTTGAAATGGTAAAGGGAAGTATTGCCAATTAGCGAGCGCAACTTGTCCAGTCTTTCAAGTAAAAGTTCCCTGGAATCCAGCGCGATGGTTGTTGTATTACTCATAAAAAAAAACTCCACCAGTGGTGGAGTTTGATAATATTTATTATTCAAAAATAATTTGTCTACCTATACACAGGGATCTCGTCCACCCGCATACCTGTGCTGTCTGTTGTACAACAACAGCAACAACAACAAATAATAAGATTGGAACGATTGATCATTTTCGTGAATTAGCTAGAACAAATATAATAAACCCATTCGGTCCCTGCAAAATCTTCAACTGCCACCGGAACAATTTTAACAAAAGTAAAAGTTCACTTGATTCGTTTTGTCACACAAATGCCACCATTTTAGCAGACTGATTCGGGAATTTCGCTCAGAGGCTGGAGCATTCCCTGAGCTCTTTCAAAACCGAAACAATAATGACCGTTAGTTATAATGAGATACTGTACAGGAATCGACATATTATATCGTAAGATCTGATCCAAAACGGAAGAATTTAATTCAATATGCGTCGCCTTACATTCAACAATCATTTGGGGCTGTGCCTCTTTATTATATATCACTATATCACATCTCTTGGACAGTTCTCCGAGGCGAATCTCTTTTTCTATCGCCATGAGGGAAGCACTGTACTTTTTAACCAGGGCAAGGTATTGAATGAAATTCTGCCTCACCCATTCTTCGGGCGACAGAATAACCCATTGCTTTCTCACCGGATCGAATATCCATTCCTGTTCCGATTCAGTTTTGATCCTGTATTTGTATTCAGGGTATTCGATTTTAATCATGCTTACCTATGAATTTGCTAAATTAGCCATTGTGAACCTGATAAGAAGCTTATCGTGAAAGAACAAGCACAAGATCCAAAAAAAGGCAAAATGATCACAAAAGAAGAGATTGTTCAAAACTGGCTACCCAGGTATACCGGAGAAAAACTAGAAAACTTTGGAAAATATATCCTGCTCACGAATTTCAGCAATTATGTAAATCTTTTTTCAGAATGGAATAATGTTGAAGTAATCGGAAGAGACAAACCCATGCAATGTGCCACGGCAGAAGGAATCAGCATTATTAATTTCGGAATGGGCAGTCCAACTGCTGCCACTGTCATGGACCTTCTGACTGCTATTGAGCCTAAAGCCGTTTTGTTTTTGGGCAAATGTGGGGGCTTGAAAAAAAGAAATAAACTGGGAGATCTCATTTTGCCCATTGCAGCTATTCGGGGAGAGGGAACTTCGAATGACTATTTTCCACCTGAAGTTCCGGCCCTGCCCGCCTTTGCTCTGCAGAAAGCCATTTCTACTACAATCAGGGATTTCGGAGTTGATTACTGGACGGGTACCGTATACACTACAAACCGCCGGGTTTGGGAACATGACGAAGAATTTAAGAATTATCTGCAAAAAGTTCGGGCATATGCAATTGACATGGAAACCGCTACCATTTTTTCAGTGGGGTTCTTCAATAAAATTCCTACGGGCGCCCTACTTCTCGTAAGCGATCAGCCCATGATTCCGGAAGGAGTTAAAACGGAAGACAGCGACCGGAAAGTCACTTCTCATTTTGTAGAAAATCATATCAGGATCGGAATCGACTCCCTCAAGCAACTGATAAACGATGGAATGACTGTAAGGCACCTGAGGTTTTGAAATCTAAATTAGCCCGAATGCCATTACCGCTTCTTCAAATAAATAATCTCGCCATTGAATTTCAAAACGGAAATGCTACTACATCCGCCGTAAATAAAATTTCGTTTAGTCTTGACCGTGGTGAACTGCTGGCAATTGTCGGGGAATCGGGTTCAGGTAAATCAGTTACTGCGCTGTCAGTACTACGACTCCTACAGGAGCCTCCCGCAAAATATAAATCCGGAGAAATTATTTTTTCTGAAGATGGAATTTCATCCCAGAACCTATTGGTTATTGACTACAATGCAATTCGCAAAATCAGAGGCAACAAGATCTCCATGATTTTCCAGGAGCCCATGACTTCATTGAACCCGGTATTCACATGTGGACACCAGGTAATGGAGGCCATTGCAGTACACAGGAAATTGAGGAAATCTGAGATGAGGAAAAAAGTGGTGGCACTATTTGAAAAAACCGGGCTACCAGATCCTGATTCAATCTATGACAGGTATCCTCATCAATTGAGTGGCGGACAAAAGCAAAGAGTAATGATTGCGATGGCCATGTGTTGTGAACCAGCTTTGCTAATTGCCGACGAGCCGACAACGGCCCTGGACGTTACAGTTCAGCAAAATATTTTGCAACTGATCCGCGACCTGCAGAAAGAAAGAAATATGGGTGTCATATTTATTACTCATGATCTGGGGCTCGTAAGAGAAATTGCAGATAAAGTTGTAGTGATGTATAAAGGCAATATTGTGGAACAGGGGAATACGGAAAGTGTTTTTAAACAACCACAGCATGCATACACAAAGGCATTGCTGGCCTGCCGGCCTATTCTTCATTCCAAATCAGAAAGATTACCAGTTGTCAGCGATTTTCTTGGAGAAATACCAAAAACAGAAGACAAAAAGATTTCACGCCAGGACGCGGAGGATCGCAAAGTCGCAAATATTCTTAAAGTTGAAAACCTGGGTGTGTGGTACCCGGCGAGGAAGAATTTTTTTGGAAAGCCGCTAGATTATATGCGGGCGGTGGATGATGTAAGTTTTGTAGTGAATGAAGGCGAAACTTTAGGATTGGTTGGAGAATCAGGATCTGGTAAAACAACTTTAGGCAGGGCCATATTGAGATTAATACCTATCAATACAGGAAAAGTGATTTATGGAGAGAAAGACCTAACGGTAATGGATGACCGGGAATTGAGAAGTTTCCGCAAGGATCTTCAAATTATTTTCCAGGATCCTTATTCATCATTAAACCCCAGGATCAGTATTGGAGATGCGATTGCGGAGCCTATGCGGACGCATAAACTTTTTCAGAGCGAGAGGCAGCGAAAAGAGAAAGTTGTAGACCTTCTTGAAAAAGTAAATTTAAAGGCTGATCATTTTTCAAGGTATCCGCATGAATTTAGTGGCGGACAAAGACAGAGAATTTGTATCGCCCGTGCGCTCGCCCTTAATCCCGGATTTATTATTTGTGATGAATCGGTGTCGGCACTAGATGTAAGTGTTCAGGCGCAGGTGTTGAATCTACTTAATGACCTTAAGAATGAATTTCAATTTACTTCAATATTTATCTCTCACGACCTCGCGGTTGTACATTATATCAGCGACCGGATTATGGTCATGCAAAGGGGTAAGATTGTAGAATCGGGAACTGCTGATGAAATTTTTTATAACCCCAAAATAGAATACACTCAAAAATTGCTGGATTCCATGCCGGGAAAGTCCTCAAAGCACCTGAATTGAGCTCAAATTCAATCCAGGCAAGGCTTTCAAAGCAAAATAATTTTGAATGGGTTTTTTATGTACCTTCGCCCGCTAAATTAAGGCATACATGGAACCTGGTGCCGTAAGATCAGGTTTGACGTATCAGTGATCCATCCAGCGAGCTTCGCATCCGGAAAGTTTCATGTGGCTTAATCAGAAAAACAATTCTATACACATGAAGCTATCTCAGTTCCGTTTCGACCTTCCTCTTAATCTTATTGCTCAACACCCTGCTAAAAAAAGAGAAGATGCCCGAATGATGGTGGTTCACCGCCAAACCGGCCAGATTGAAAACAAGCATTTCCGCGATATTCTTGATTATTTTGATGATAAGGACGTGTTCGTTGTAAATAACACAAAGGTTTTCCCTGCGCGTATGTATGGACGCAAGGAAAAGACAGGTGCGAAAATCGAAGTATTTCTCCTACGCGAACTGAATAAGCAAAATCGTTTGTGGGATGTAATTGTTGACCCGGCCAGGAAAATCAGGGTTGGAAACAAATTATATTTTGGCGATACAGAGGATCTGGTTGCTGAGGTAATTGACAATACAACTTCCAGGGGAAGAACCATCCGATTCCTTTTCGACGGAACAGATGAAGAATTTAAGCAGGCGCTTGCAAATTTGGGCGAAACTCCTCTCCCCAAATATATCAAACGCAAACCCGATGAAGACGATCGCGAACGCTATCAGACTGTTTATGCAAAGCATGAAGGAGCCGTAGCTGCACCAACTGCCGGTTTGCATTTCAGCATTGAACTCATCAAAAGACTGGAAATTCAGGGAATCCGCTTTGCAGAAATTACATTGCATACGGGTCTTGGAACATTCCGTCCTATTGAAGTGGAAGATCTCAGCAAGCATAAAATGGATGCGGAATATTATAGAATTGAAGAAACTGCCTGCCAAATTGTAAATAAAGCGAGAACCGAAAACCACCGTATTTGTTCAGTAGGAACAACCACGATGAGGGCCCTTGAATCATCTTTTACTGCAGAAAAATTATTGAAACCTTCAGAAGGTTGGACCAATACTTTTATTCATCCGCCTTATAATTTTTCGATCGCAGATTCGCTGGTAACGAATTTCCATCTGCCCAAAACCAGTCTGCTAATCATGGTTTGCGCATTTGCGGGATACGATCTTACAATGGAAGCATATAAAAAAGCAATTAAGGATAAGTATCGCTTTTTTAGCTATGGTGATGCAATGCTCGTAATCTAAATACAGTTCTGACTATAAAAAATAATGGTGCGGATGTTGGAACCCGCACCATTTTTATTTCAACCTGTTTGAGATTCTATTCCAGTCCGAACAATCCCTTATTCAACAGCTGCAATGTTTGTGTTTTATAATCTCCGGGAACGAGGATAGAAATATTATGCGGACTTCCGCCATAACTTACCATTCTCACAGGAACGGGAGATAGAGATTCAAACAAGCGACTCAATACATTTGGTGTTTGAGCAATTTCGTTTCCTACAATGGAAACGATGGTTTGGTCTTTATCGATTTCAATATTTCCGAATGGCTCAAGTTCCTTCAGGATTTGTTTGAGTCCTGCATCACTATCGATGGTCAATGAAACGGCAACTTCGGAAGTGGTGATCATATCGATTGGAGTGCGATATTTTTCAAACACTTCGAATATTTTTCTTAGGAATCCATATGCCAAAAGCATTCTGGTACTTTTTATTTTTATGGCAATAATTCCATCTTTCGCCGCTACGGCTTTGGCACCTACAGAACCGGCATCCTTGGTAATTACAGTTCCGGCGGCATCCGGCTGCATGGTATTCAAAAGTTTTACGGGAACTTTTTCCTGCTGAGCTGGCCAAATACAGGTGGGATGAAGGATTTTGGCTCCGAAATAAGCAAGCTCAGCTGCTTCATCAAAACTCAACTGTTCGATAGGAACTGTCTTCTTTACAACTCTCGGATCATTATTGTGCATTCCGTCAATGTCCGTCCAAATTTCACATACAGTACCATTAATGGCTGCAGCAACTAACGATGCCGTATAATCGCTTCCTCCTCTTTTCAGATTGTCGACCTCTCCTCTTGCATTTCGACAAATATATCCCTGCGTAATAAATAATTTAATCTGGCTTTGTTGTGCGAGAATTTTACTGAGCCTTGTGCGGATTACATCGAGTTGAGGTTCATCATTAGCATCAATTTGCATGAAGTCCAATGCCGGAAGAAGTGCATGGGGAATTCCATTTTCTTCAAGATAAACACTAAACATTTTGGTGCTCATTAATTCACCCTGTGCAAGAATATCTTTATTCAACGCTTCGTTGAAAGATATTTTTAAAATGATATTAAGGAACTCGAAATGTTCTGCAATAATTGCTTTTCCTTTCTCATAGGTTTCCTTCTTCTTCAAAAGTGAAGAAAGGAATGATTGATAATGGGCGTCAAGCGCTTCAATCTTTTCTTTAGCTGCCTGTTTATCACCTTTGGCTAAAGATTCTCCAATTGCAACAAGCGCATTGGTTGTACCACTCAGGGCACTTAAAACGACAATTTTGGATTCGTTGTCCCTTGTAATTAGCTGGGCCACCTGCTCCATTCTTTCGGGCTTCCCCACGGAAGTTCCCCCAAACTTCATGACTTTCATAAAATGATATGGATCCGTCGGGATCCTTTAATTATTAAATGGACGCAAAAGTATTTTAGAAGTGAGGATAAAACAAATCCCTTTTAAGAAACCGTGGGTGGTATTTTGACTTCAAATTTTTCTGCCAGTACTGCTAAATCGTTGTACACTGATTCGACAATGGGAATTCCCTGAACGCTACGTTCTGCCTCCATTTCACGCTCCGGGTCACCCGGAATTAAAACACGATCCTGCCCGGTAACAGGTTTCGCATTTCTAAATCTGGTTATCCAATTATCCATATGTGTTTTAAATTCATCTGCAGGTCGGAATGCATCAATTCTCATCGCACCAAAAAAATGACCAATCCCTTCTCCCGGCATTCCCGTTGGCATTGGTACATATGCCGGGAAAGGTGGAACCCAGGGACCATAATTGGCGCCACTAAGAACCGCAGAAAAAATATCTACAATCGAGCCGAGAGCATATCCTTTATGACTTCCATGATCGCGATCTCCGCCTAAAGGAAGTAATGCACCCCCTTTTTTTAATTCATGCGCATCGGTCGAAATATTTCCTTCTTTATCCTGGATCCATCCTGTGGGTGCCGATTCATTTTTTCGTTGCAAAATTTCGAGTTTACCATTTGCAGCAGTTGTTGTTGCAAGGTCAGCTACAAATGGTGGCTGACTTCCTGCAGGGATCGCTACACAAATAGGATTTGTGCCAAGCATTCGTTCAACAGAAAATGTAGGAGCCACAAGCGCACTCGCATTTGTCATTGCCATACCTATCATATCATGCTCAAGAGCCATCATCGCATGAAACCCGGCGATGCCAAAATGATTTGAGTTTTTCACACTCACCCAACCAGTTCCGGCATTTTTTGCTTTTTCTATAGCCACCTGCATGGCAAATGGAGCGACCACCAGACCAAGTCCGCTATCACCATCAACAACTGCAGTGGAAGGAGTTTCATGCACTATTTTAATAGATGGTTTTGCATTGATTCGTTTTACTTCCCATAACCTGATGTAACCACTTAAGCGGGCAACTCCATGCGAATCAATTCCTCTTAAATCTGCACTCAATAAAGTGCGTGCAGCCAGTTTTGCATCAGTATCGCTACAACCAATTTTTGAAAATAAATTCTCAGTAAATTCTAAAAGTTCGGGATAAGAGAATACATATTCCATACGGTGTGCAAAATACTGAAACCCCTGAAACGAAAGGTATTTGATAGATTCAATTTATTTTTGACCTGATATGAGAAAAGTTTTCTTTCTATTTGTTTTATCGTTTATTGCTTCAACCGGAAAGAGTCAAAGCTCTTATCAGACCGTTTACTCCAAATTTGTTTTATACAGTGAGAGAGAGAAAATGGATCATTTTCTTCGCGAACAAACTATCCAGAATACATTCTCGCTGCCTCTTAATTCTGAAACTGAATACAGGTTCGAGGGAAGTTGCAGGGCAGTTTCTCAATTTTTGATTGATGACGAATACGTACGTCGCGGCTTTGAAAAACTTTTTATCAAATATGATTCTCTGCAAACGGAAACAAAACGTGCCTATTTGGAAGCCATGTATGCTCTTAGCAAAAATGCGTATACCAGTCAGGTAGCTAAGATTCTTAAAACTGAAAAAGAACCCAAGCTCTACTCTATTTGTGCAAGCTATTTATTCAGGGCTGGATTCATGACACCTGCTGATTTATTAATTGAGATGATTGACAGATTTCCGGCTTATGACAGTTGCGATCTTTTGCTTGAATTGCAGAAATACCTGAATAATAATCTGAAGTCGAAAAAAAATAATACTCCTGATCTCAGTAGTCTCTTCGCTTATACTTCCGGGAAAGGAAATAAAAATGTTTTTTCTTTTCAAAGATGGAACAGGGATTTTCCAGGCATGGCGATTGTTCAAAATGAAGACGGAAGTTTTGTAAGGGGGGATGATGGCAGATTAATGATCTTTCAACAATTAGCAAGGTCCGGTTCAGATCTGCCCTATTTTATTACCAATGGAAGCACGCCGCAGGGTGCTTATTGTATAACCGGAGTGGCAACTGTTCGGAATAATTTAATTGGTCCAAGTCCCACGTTGCAATTAATTATGCCGTACGAAGGGAAATGGGAAACATATTTTAATATTCCCCCAACAGAAGTTTGGGATAGTTTGACTGATCCGTACCCCGAATACCAACAGCTATTTCCTTCGTCGTGGAGGACATATGGCCCAATGCAGGAAGTTTATTTCGCGGGAAAGATTGGAAGAACTGAAGTGATTGCTCATGGTACGACCATTGATCCTGTTTATTTCAAAACGAAAAGTTTTTATCCGCTTTGTCCCACACAGGGTTGTTTATGTGCCCGCGAAGACTGGAATATTACCACTGGTAAACCCATATTTAGTGAGCAACTTGGTTTAATCAGCGCTTTTAGATCTGCAAAAGGAACAAATGGTTATCTATATGTGATCAATATTGATGATCAGCAAAAGGCGGTGAGCCGGGATGAAATTGAAAAAATTGTTTTGCAATTTGAGCGCTGGAGAAAAAAGTAATACGATCAGTTTTTCTTCTGGGCTGGAATAAAATTTCCCGACCAGTCCACCATTCTATCTTTGCCACTGGTAAGTCGCAAATAATAAATCAACACCGCAAGCTCTCTTCGGGTAATCGGTCGGCCAGGGCTGTAATTCCTGAGATAATAAAATGACTCCCACCTGCGTGAAATTTTCGCTGTATTGCCTAATTCCTCAATGAAAATATTTGCTTTTTTAATCAGGATAGAATCTTTCGATGATTTGAGATAGGGTAATAGTACGTTAAATGTTTCTTTGATAGTAAGATAATTATGATCTGGTTTTTTCTTAGTGGGAAATGCAGGATCATATTCTTTCATTCCTTTTTCCAAAGCGTCATACCTGATTAGGCTATCCGGATAAAAGAAAGTTTTGTTTTGCCATTTTCCAGGCTTCGAAAATCCTTTTAATATTCCTGTGAGTGCCACATGTTGAATGGGAATAAAATTTCGATCGTAAGGAGTAACGTCAACAAAAGGCATGAGCATGCAATTTGATTTGAGAAGTATTTCCTGTATTTCGCGAATATTCGCCTGTCTTGGTTGAATTTTTTTTATTACTGCATTTGCGGCAAGAACTCCGGCAGCCTGCCCTGTCAGCATTACACAAGGTTGCAATCTTGTTGTACCATTAACAATATTTGAAACAGAAATTCCTTTTTCAGTAACTATTAGTCCATCTGTTTTTTCGGGGATAAGAGAACCCAATGGAATATTGAATGAATTGATTTCAGGGAAATTAATTTTAGGAGCAAGTTGATTTGCATTATGATGATGGTCCACAGGGTAATCGCCAACAGAAATGCCCGTGCGATATAAATGCAAATCCTTTTCGTACGGTTTCATTAGGTGATTCACATTGAGTCTGACCAATCCTTT
>PSRI01000261.1 GCA_003175935.1 Bacteroidota bacterium | reverse complement strand
GTATTTCCTTTCAGCATTCACCTGCCAGACAATATTCGAAAATGAATCCTTAATAGCATTTTGAAGAAGTACCTAGTACTTAGTACCTAGTACCTAGACGAAGCAAAATGAAATTTCGAAAGACCTCACGCTAAGACGCAATCCCGATAGCTATCGGGACGCAAAGGCGCTATAAGAGAACGAGGGCCGAGCGACTGTCTTCAGGAGCTTGAAGAAGTACCTGGTACTTAGTACCTAGTATCCAGACAAAAGAAAATTTCGAAAGACCTCGCGCAAAGGCGCTAGTTATACTTCCTTTTTAACACACTAACCTGCTCCTGCAGGTTGTTGACTAAGGAGGCGAGTTGGTTTACGTCCCAGCGATGTTGGCTGGATACTTTACTAATTACCATTTGCGCCTGCCAGAGTTCCAGTACATCTTCGGAGTTGACCTGGTAAGGTTTGAATTGCGGGTTATCACTGATGAGGGTAATTTTTGACTTGTTGCGGTTATTTTTTTCGAGCCTTTTGTAAACAATTCCTTCGTTTCTTGACACCACTATATATGCCTGGTTGTTTTTGGCTTCTTCGAGATCATCTACTTTTTCTCCAACAATAATGGATCCGCTTGGTGTTGGCAACATGCTATCTCCAACAATTTCAAATGCACGATAGTTTCCTCCGGCCAGCATGGGAAGCGTAAACGTATTTAGTTCGTCAATGAATTCAGTATCGGCGTAGCCGGCCAAATAACCCGCCGCCGCTTTTACCGGGACGAAATGTATCAGATTATTTTCTGAGAGTAGTTTTTGTTGTCTGCGCCTGGACAAATAACTTCCTTTTACCTCGCTAAGGTCTTTGCGTAATAAATCGTCCAGCGAAATTTTGAACATGTCACTGAGTCTTTCGAGTACATCAATCCGTGGCTCCGCGCGTTCTTCTTCATAAGCACCAACCAGGGATCTTTTGATTCCAATCTTATTAGCGAATTCTTCCTGTGTCCATCCCCGGAGTTTGCGGAGGTATTTTAAATTTAATCCTGCAAATGACTGAGCCATACTAACGAATTTAGCACCAAGTTACTAACCGATTTAGTTATAACAAAATTTTTATTAGAATTTTTTTTATCATCTTCATTTTGCGATTTGGGTGAGAGTTAAATATTGATGATTTTTACGGTTCGATATTGCTTTTTTCATGGCTAAAAAGAATAAAAAGCGCCCGGTAATTCTGGTTACAAACGACGATGGTGTGAATGCCCCCGGAATTAATAACCTGGTAGACGCGATTAAAGATTTAGGAAAAATAGTGGTAGTTGCACCTGATAAACCCCAGTCGGGAATGGGTCATGCCATCACCATCGGATACCCGCTCCGACTACAATCCGTTAAGCTTGCCGAAGATGTGGAAGCATGGAGTTGCAGCGGAACTCCGGTCGATTGCGTTAAACTGGCAGTTGACAAAATTCTGCATCGAAAGCCGGATATCTGTCTGAGTGGGATTAATCATGGTCCCAACCATTCCATCAACGTCATTTATTCGGGTACTATGAGTGCCGCTATCGAAGCTGCCATTGAAAGCATTCCTTCCGTAGGTTTTTCATTGCTTGATTATAGTATGGAAGCAGATTTTGAAGGAGCAAAGAAATTTGCCAGGATCATTGTTGAGAAATTACTTGAGAGTAAATCCGACAAACACCTTTGCCTGAACGTGAATATACCCGCTGTTGAAGCGGATTTGATTAATGGAATTAAAGTATGTCGCCAGGCCTATGCCAAATACGAAGAAGATTTTGATGAGAGAAAGGACCCTAACGGAAAGAAATACTACTGGCTAACGGGCGCCTTTGTGAATTTTGATAAGGGGAAAGACACAGATGTTTGGGCGCTGGCAAATAATTATGTAAGTGTGGTACCCGTACAATTTGACCTCACTAATTACGTTTTGAAAAGCAAACTCGAAAAAACCTTTAAGAAGTGATTTTGAATATTTTTAAGCGCGACAATTTAAAATTCGGACTCATCCTGGGATTGCTGGCCCCTTTTTTAAGTCTGTTGATTTTTTACTTTATTAAATTTTTCCCGCTATTTTCATTCGGTGACATGTTTGAAGCGCTTCGAACCAACAAACAAATGGTCACAGCCATCAGCATTCCCTGCCTTTTTTTAAATATATTATTATTCACTCTTTATATTAACTCTCATCGCGATAAAACCGCTAAGGGCATATTTGCCATCACGCTCGTATTTGCCGTTGCATCCCTCATATTTAAATTTATGTAGAGTTTGTAGTAAATAGAGGCAAACTCAATCCCCAAAATTTCAAAGCTTATCTTTGCGCGTCATTAAAAAAGCGTATGCGATATTATATTATTGCTGGCGAGGCTTCAGGTGATTTGCATGGTTCCAATTTGATCAAGGAATTGAAAAAACAGGACCCGAATGCTGTTATTCGGGGCTGGGGTGGTGATCTCATGATTGCTGCGGGTGCTGATATTGTAAAGCACTATAAAGACCTGGCCTTTATGGGTTTTCTGGAAGTGCTTCTGAATCTCAAAACCATTCTCAGAAATCTCAAATTCTGCAAGGAAGACATTCTCCTATTTAAACCTGATGCAATTATTCTGGTGGATTATCCGGGCTTCAATATAAAAATTGCGGAATGGGCAAAAAACGAAAATATCAAAGTCATTTACTATATCTCACCACAGGTTTGGGCCTGGAAAGAAAAACGGGTACATATCATCAAAAAATGCGTCAATAAAATGCTCGTCATTCTTCCATTTGAAAAAGAGTTTTATAAAAAATGGAACTATGAGGTAGAATATGTGGGCCATCCCCTGGTGGAAGTCGTGGAAGATTTTAAAGCCAGAAATCCCTTTAATTCAACTCAAAATTCAACTCCCATTGTGGCACTCCTGCCGGGAAGCAGAAAACAGGAGATCTTAATGAAACTGCCCCTGATGCTGGCCGTTAGTAAGTATTTTCCTGATTACAAATTTGTCGTTGCAAAAGCACCAAGCCTTGAAGACAATTTTTATGCTGAGATCATGAAAGGCTATTCAAATGTGGAAGCAGTAAGTGGCAGGACTTATGATGTGCTTATCCGTGCAAAAGCTGCGCTTGTAACGTCCGGGACGGCTACCCTGGAAACCGCACTGTTTGGTGTACCCGAAGTTGTTTGTTATAAGGGGAACAGAATTTCTTATGAGATAGCTAAAAGAATTATCAAGATCAAATACATTTCTCTCGTCAACCTCATTATGGATAAACCTGTAGTAAGGGAATTAATTCAAAATGCACTTACGGTAGAAAATTGCAGAAAAGCACTCAACCTTATCCTGAATGACCAGGAACATATCACCCGAATTAAATCGGATTATTTTGAATTGAGAAATATTTTGAGTCAGGGCGGACATGCCTCTTCTAACGCGGCCCATGCCATCAGCAGGTTCTTACAAAGCGCACAATCATAACAATAATTGCAAATAGAAATAAGTAAATGCAGGTTCGATTTATAATGTGCATATACTTTTCCCATTGTGTGTATTGAGCAGCAGGATCCTTCTTTTTTATGAAGAGGTATTCACTTATTTGTCGCCAAAGTCCCATAAATGGTATTTCTCAGATCAAAATTAGAAATTGTCTGATTAAGAATTTCGTTTAAGGATTTCTGATTTCAGAAACTCTTCCACTTCTGCCCCTGGTATCAAATGCTTTTAATTTGATAAGCCCTTTCTCAGAAATTGGTCCGTTGTAAATTTTGCTCGTTGCAATGGGATCTGAGCCATCCGTTGTGTATCGGATAACCATGCCCGGTAGCTGCAGGTTTGCAACTACTTTCCCCTCAGCAATCATTGCTCCAGGCGAAGGAATTCGATAACCATATCCGCCCTTGTAATAATCCAGGCGTTTCAATTCCCTCTTTCCAACCTGATTTGCAAAAATGTTCCAGGCTTCATTGAATAGCTGATCTGATTTTGTTGCATCTTTGGTTGTCGCCCATTCGGGATCTTTTGCCCAGGCCCTTTCTGCCATTCCCAAAAGTTTCGGCAATAAGAGATATTCAAGTCTTTGTGGCCCGAGGTCATTCTCTCCCCATAACAGACCCTGAATACCCACGATATTAGATTTACCATAATCGGTGAGCCTGGTTTTGCCAACGAAAATCGATCTGTCCAGTGGCCCGCCCATCCTGTCTTCTTTCGCATTTTTGAAATAATCGTAAGGAATAAAATAAAAAGGTTTATCTACATCGATAAATCCTCCCCAATAGTATCCCGGCTCTTCGAAAGCCTTATAATAGGCCATATCAAAATACAAATTGCTCACGGGCGACAACACGACTTTATATCCTGCATTTGCAAGTTTGTACGCGAGATCCTCTGCTCCCCAACCCAGAACGTTGTTCCACACATCAACCTGCCAGTGATCCCTGACAAAATCGGGATTGGGAATAAGCGTTTTTTCACCATCAAGTTTTGTTTTGCGCATGGCCATTTCTTCCCAACCATATAAAAGCAAACTTTTTGCTTTCAAAATTTGGTCGAGTTTGCCATAATAATAGTACCATAAATCGTCGGGAGATTGTATATCAGGATTTTTTTCTTTCAGTGATTTATAAGAAGGAGATTCTGACCACACTCCGGCCGGCACCTCATCGCCGCCCAGGTGAACAAATTTCAAAGGAGCATTCGCTTCTTTATACATCGCAATCAATTCGTCAATGACTTTTTCTATAAAGTAATAAGTGGAAGGCATTGCAGGATCCATCACATTATCACTCCAAAGCTGTGCGGACTCATACTTTGATTTATCATTCGGATCCTGGAGCAAGTATTTTACGGCTTCGTCTTTTTTTCCCTGAGCCATATATTTATCATACCTGAAAAACATGGATTTAATAGCGGCACGGGCATGTCCGGGAGACTCAATTTCAGGAATTACACTTATATGTCTTTCTTCTGCGTATTTAAGGATTTCAATAAAATCATTTCGGGTGTAATATCCGGAACCAAATCCTTTCACAGGATCAGGACCTGATCCAAATGCTGGCATCAGCATTTTTTTGCCACCGGCAGAATGTCCACGCTTCGATCCAAAATCAGTGAGTTCGGGTAGCCCTGGTATCTCAAGCCTCCATCCTTCATCTTCGGTAAGATGAAAATGGAAAACATTTAATTTATACAGGGCCATAAGATCCAAAACTCTCAGTACTTCCTGTTTTGTCTGAAAGTTTCTTGCCACATCCAACATAAAACTTCTAAATCCGAAACGTGGGGCGTCAGATACTTCCATGGCGTCGATTTGAACCGCATTTTGAGGGCTACTCCAGGATTGAGGCGCAATGGCAGACCGGAGTGACTGGATTCCATAAAAAATTCCTGCACCATTGGACGCACTTATGAAAATACTGTCGGAACTAACTTTGAGCTGATATGCGTCTGCAGGTAAATTCGTTTTTCGGAGATAGATTAATTTCCCGGAATTAGCGCTCGTGTTAACTACAATTTTACCGTTCACTAACGGAGTAATTTCTTTTGCTAAATATTCTGCTTCTTTTCTAAACTCCGGATCAGGAAGGATTGAAACGGTAGCGTCCAATTGAAATTTTCCCTGATTCATTTTTACCGAGAGAGGAGTAGGAAATATTTTGGGTAATTCCGACTCTGGAATATCGCGTGTGTTTTTGTTTTGATCGTAAATGATTTGCGGTGTGATCAGTCCCACTTTGTCATCGGGTGTACGTAAATACTGACGAGCTTGTGTTGATGGTTTGATGGAATAATTTTCCAGCGCAATCCCTTTATCGGCATCGTTATCCCAGACCCAGTAGAGGCCAAGAGGTGCATCCGTAAAATTAACCACCCAATCGGCGGAAACAAATTCAATTCTCAATGAATCATTTGGCGCAATGGATTTGAACCCGGAGTTCGGACTCATAATGAAAAGGTCGCCGTTTACATGAGTAATATTTACCCCTCCGGTTACAGGTTCGGCATCGACGTTTCTGGCCAGGTTAAAATAAATCTTCCAACCGCTTGCAGGAACCGCCGCTTTTCCGTTGTTCTTTATGACAAAAGCAGATTGAAATTTAGACTGGTTATTAAAACTGTTCGTGATCACTTCCCATGAGATAGAAAGCGATTTTGGATCAAAATTCACTGATTTCTTTTTTGATTGGCCAATTAGCTGAATCGAGATGGATAAAACCAAAATGATTCCCAGGATTCTCTTAAGCATAAGCAAGTTGATTTGCCAGATTTATTTTGAGGGCGTGAAAATAACGGTTTTAGCCGAGCTTGAGGCAGTCAATCATCAACAGACCTGCATGTGACCAAGGGAAAGTGCAATGCTTCCACGTTTTTTGGGGAATCGCAACCCCATTGTACATGAGGGTAAATTTCAATGAAATGCTTTACCAGACTGGATTTCAACGTTTGGTAATCTCTTTATTTTACTCTGGCATCTGGTTTGGCTTAATACAGGTATGACGAGGAACCAACTGATGCAGGGAAAATGGAATTCAAAATTTAAAGTCATGAGACAGGAAATCAAAAATTACTATGCAGAAAATTTTGGGAGCTTCACTCATCTTTCGGCCATTGAAATTACCGAACTGAGCAGGTTTGAATTTGAACACCTGGGTCTCCCTGAAGTGCTATATATAAAACATGGATGGATCATTAATAATGGCGACGGAACCGTTAGTTCCGAGGAATTGCATGCCAGAATATTGAGATCGTTATCCATTAATAAGAACTAGTGTACAGTTGCTGCAGGGTTCGAAATTATAAATAGAAGTTTTGCCGCTAGGGGGCATCACAAGAAAAGATTTTGTATTTGAGTCGAAGATTTTCCGAGGTCCCCACAAGTGGAGCGAGTGGATCGTTCATGGTTTTATTATTTCAGGATGAAGAACATATGCACAAACTTGTCAGATGCATTTAAATGTGAACAACTAGGCGTAACTTTTATGAACCTTAAAAGATCCCTTATCCATGCCATCCATCACGTTATACTTCCGGGTGCATCAACCCTTTTTGCTCCGACGCTATTCGAGTTCTGAAATCGATCTAAGTCATTGCTATTTTAATGAAGAAGGTTCGTCGGAATCTTTGAGTTTTCGTGCAGACGGTTCCTATTTGCCTGCTAATCATTTATTGCTTTCACTAATCAAGAAATTCGAAGGAAAATTCAAAGTCAATTTTTCTATTAGCGGCACCACGCTCGAACTGATGAAAAAATATGCACCAAACGTTTTGAGAACTTTCAGAAGGCTGGTGCATACTGGTTGCGTTGAAATTTTAGGCGAACCTTATTACAATTCATTAAGTTCACTCTACTCCAGGGAAGAATTCGTGAACCAGGTAAAAAAACACCAGCGCCTTGTGAAAGAATTACTTGGTGTGCAAACAAAAATTTTCAGAAATACGGAACTAATCCATAATAACAAAATTGGTGGCTGGGCATGTGAAATGGGCTTCGGTGGAATTTTATGTGAAGGCCTCGAAAGAATTTTACAGGGAAGATCGATTAACCTGCAATATTCCATTCCCGGTAATTCAAGTTGCCAGTTGTTATTACGAAATGCGAGTTTGTCGGATGACATTGCATTCAGATTTGGAAATGAAGATTGGAATGAATTCCCACTTACAGCCGAAAAATTTGCCGAATGGATTCACAGGCATGCGGATTTGGATTGCAATATCAATTTGTTTATGGATTATGAAACTATCGGTATCCATAAACCTAAGGAGACCGGCATCTTTGAATTCTTAAAATATCTACCTGAAAAAATTTTGGATAATGAGGCATGGACTTTTGCCAATCCATCTGAAATCATTTCGCATCAAAAAAGTAATGGGGACTATAATGTTACCACTACCATTTCATGGGCAGATAAACCTATTGAATCCTGTGTATGGTGTCAGAACATGATGCAAAATAATACACTTAAAAAAATATACAGCCTGGAAGGTTTGGTCCACGAATGTGGCAATGACGAATGCTTAACAACCTGGGGAAGATTGCAGGCAGCGGATTACTTCTATTATATGTCCAATACCGGACGTTTGTCTTACCAATATTCGAATCCTTTTCAATCTGCTGAAGAGGCGCATAGTTGTTATACTAACATCCTGACCGACTTTGAAATTATGTTGATTCGAAAAGGTTTGGACAAATTCAAACGGCGCCCATATCTCTTATCGGCAGCAATTCTTTGACTGAGCAAAATAAATTGAATGGAAATGAAACTTAAGGATCAGGTCGCGATTGTTACCGGGGCCAGTAGTGGAATAGGTGCAGGCACGTCTTTAGAATTAGCCAGGGCAGGTGCTACTGTGGTGGTGAATTATCCTTTCGAAGCAGCTAAAAATGCGGCAGAGGCCGTAGTATCACAAATTAAATCAGAAGGAGGAAATGCTGTTTCCTATCAGTGCGATGTAAGCAAAGAAGCAGAGGTGGTAAAAATGTTTGGTGACACGGTATCCCAGTTTGGAACAGTTGATATCCTAGTCAATAATGCAGGATTGCAAAAAGATTCAGCCTTTACGGAGATGTCTCTGGACACCTGGAATTTTGTGTTGAGTGTAAATCTCAATGGCCAGTTTCTTTGCGCAAGGGAAGCTGTAAAGGAATTTTTGAGAAGAGGAGTACAACCGGAAAAATCTGTGGCGGCTGGGAAAATCATTTGTATGAGCAGCGTGCATGAAGTTATACCTTGGTCGGGACATGCAAATTATGCAGCAAGCAAAGGAGGAATTATGATGATGATGAAAACAATTGCACAGGAATTTGCTCCAAAAAAAATCAGGATTAACAGTATTGCTCCCGGTGCAATTCAAACTCCCATAAATAAATCGGCCTGGGGGACTCCCGAGGGAATGAAAAATTTAATGCGGCTAATTCCATATAAAAGAATCGGTGAACCATCTGACATTGGCAAAGCTGTAGTGTGGCTTGCAAGCGACGACAGTGATTATGTAAACGGAACAACTTTATTTATAGATGGAGGTATGACTCTTTATCCGGGATTTGAAGATAATGGTTAAGCCATCTGGATTGGATGCGAAAATTATTATCCATTTCAAAAAAAATCCTATGTTAGAATTAAATGAAACAACCCTGCAGAATTTTTCTGCTGCCCGCGAATTTGAATGGCTCGAAACAAATGGTCTTGGTGGTTATTCGAGTTCTTCGGTTACCCATGCACACACCAGAAGATATCACGGAATATTAGTTGCCGCGACCAGGCCACCTGTGGAAAGAATGGTTTTGCTATCTAAAATGGAAGAAACCATTGTTACTGGAAACGGAGTTTTTGAATTGGGATGTAACCAATTTGGCAATACCGTTATTCCAAAAGGAAATCAATTCCTCCTTCATTTTTCAAAAAAGATTTTTCCTCAGTGGGAATATGAAATAGATGGCGTAGTGCTCAAGAAGACAATATTTATGGTGCATGGAGAAAATACCGTTGCCATAATATATGACGTGGTAAAGTCCCCTTCCCCATTCAGGATGGAAATTTTGCCATTAGTTGCTGCCCGTAGCTATCATTCATTAAACCATGCCGGTCCGCAAATGCATTGGGACTACGAATGGCATGAGAATATCTTTCATAATAAACCTGATGGCGTTACAAATCTTTATATCAAAGTGCCTAATGCGAATTTTACTGCGCATCCCGACTGGTATTACAATTTCAATTATTCAGAAGAAAAAAATCGGGGGTTGGATTATGAAGAAGACCTTTTTAGTCATGGAATTTTCAGTGTTTCTCTCAAAGAAGGAGATTCATTAGGAATCATTATTTCAACAACATCTCCAGGTGAATTGCAGGCGCATGATTTACTGGCTGCTGAAAATTTACGGCGACAAATTTTACTTAATGATCAACCGAGTGATGAAGTCATTTCAACATTGGTTTTGGCAGCAGACCAGTTTATAGTTGAAAGAGATGAGGATTTGAGAACTGTGATTGCGGGCTATCATTGGTTCACCGATTGGGCCAGGGATACAATGATATCCTTGGCAGGGCTTGCACTTTCAACAGGTAGACCGGAAGATGCTAAAAAGATATTATCAGCATTTGCAAAGACAGTAAGCATGGGCATGTTGCCCAATCGTTTTCAGGATGAAAATCGCCCGCCTGAATATAATAATGTAGATGGAACGCTATGGTATTTTATTGCAGTGCATAAATATTTACGACATACTAACGATAGTAAATTTGTTTTAGATGAGATTCTGCCAGTACTAAAAGAAATTATCGATTGGCATTTCAGGGGAACACGTTTTAATATTCATGTTGATGAAGATGGGTTACTTTATGCTGGTGAGACAGGGATGCAGCTCACATGGATGGATGCAAAAGTTGGAGACTGGGTTGTAACTCCAAGAATGGGCAAACCAGTGGAGATTCAGGCCCTATGGTATAATGCATTGAGGATCTTTGCCCAATTGTTGGAATTGAATAACCAGGACGCTGATGCCGAAATGGTGCACGCCAGTGCAGAAAAAGCAAGAGAAAGCTTTGAAATGAAATTCTGGTTTGAAGAAGGTAAATATTTATTTGACAATATTGATGACCACGGGATCCCAGACGCGAGCCTCAGGCCCAATCAAATTTTTGCCGTGAGTCTGCCCTATAGTTTAATCACAGGAGAAAAGGCAGCTTCTTTACTAAATATAGTGGAAGCCAGTCTGTATACCCCCGTTGGACTGCGCACACTACCGGAAACGGATAGCCGATATGCTCCTGTTTATGAAGGTGATGTGAAGCAGCGAGATTCTGCTTACCACCAGGGAACCGTATGGAGCTGGTTGCTCGGACCATATATCGACACCGTTGTAAAAGTAAGAGGTGTTCAGGGCATGAACGAAGCCAGGAATATCATTGAGGCTTTCCGTTATCATTTAGATGAGGCCTGCCCAGGCAGCGTTTCTGAAATATTCGACGGCGCTCCGCCGCATCACCCAAGAGGTTGCATAGCCCAAGCCTGGGGAGTTGCTGAAGTTTTGCGTGTCATTAAAGAATACAATCTCGTCGTACAGGAAGGTGGGCAGTTGAATGTTGAATTAGAGAAAAAGCGATCAACAAGTTTATAAACGATTGTAAAAATATGTTTGCGAAAGGTCGCACGCAAAGTCGCTAAGTGAGCAAAGTTCGCAAAGTGAACTGAGAATTATCGGATTGGGTTATGCACGGGAGCTATAATCAAGATCCTTTGCGGCATTGCGTCTTGGCAAGAAAATATTAGACCTCACGCTAAGCCACTGAGTGAGCAAAGTTCGCAAAGTGAACTGCACTTAAGCATTATCGGATTGGGTTTTGCTCAGGAACTATAATCAATATTCTTTGCGCCTCTGCGAGAAATCTCAGTAATTTGTCTAGGTACTAGGTACTAAGTACTAAGTACTCTACTTAAGATTGTAATCCAAGAGAAATTATTTTTATTTTTATTCAATCTCCACCAAATTCGACCTGTGCACTTTGATATTGGGAGATTATCTTTCAATCCTCATCTATGCCATACAAAACGGGTCTCAGTGTGCTCATTGCTGCAATTGTACTTGCCATTTATTCCATAACATCTTCCGTTCCTCCCAATCCACCGAAAGGAAATATTCCTGATTCAATGTTTTCGGAAGTAAATGCAAGGTCCTATCTCAACCAAATTGCGAAAGAGCCACACAGCATTGGAACTCCCGGGCACGCAAATGTTTTGCAATACATTCAGACTACCTGTATTAAGTTAGGTCTGGAGACTTCAATCCAAAACACAACGGGCATTTACAATTTTGGTCCCTGGTTGATTTCAGGCGAAGTGAGCAATATTATGGCAAGGATTAAGGGTACCAGTAATTCAAAGGCAGTTGTTGTGGCCGGACATTATGATTCCCAGCCCAATGCTGTTGGTGCTGGAGACGACGGATCAGCTTGTGCAGCGATGTTAGAATCTGCAAGAGCTATTAAAGCCGGAGCACCATTAAAGAATGATGTGATCTTCTTATTCACCGATGGAGAAGAAGTAGGATTGCTTGGAGCAGCCGCTTACGTAAGCGATTCAAACCTGGTGAAACAAAGTGGAATGGTATTGAATTTTGATAGTAGGGGTAACTCAGGAATAAACACAACTTTCGAAGAGAATCCTGAAAATGGTTGGGTAATGCGTGAATACATTAGGTCAGCAGCACATCCCAACGCCAATTCGTTTTCTTATGAAATCTATAAACTCTTACCTAACAATACCGACTACACGCCGTTTAAAAAAGCGGGAATATCTGGTCTGAATAGTGGTTTTATTGAAGGTTATGTCAATTACCATAGCATGACCGACATAGCTTCCAAACTTGATGCAGGATCTCTAGAGCATACCGGGTCAAACATGGTTAGTTTGATCAGGCATTTTGGAAACCTGGATTTAACCCATACGCGTGCTCCTGATCTTACATTTTTTAATTTCATAGACAGCATCATGATATGGTATCCAGGTACATGGAATCTTGGATTCATAATTCTAACCAATATTGTCTTTATTAGTTTACTTGTTCTCGGATTCAGAAAAAAATTTATCAGCGCAAAAGGAATTGTAAGCGGTTTCTTTATTTTCTTATTAGCACTCACATTAGTCCTCTGTTCCTCATTTCTTCTGGAGAAATCTTTTACAAAAATTCATCCCAGCTTTACCAATTTCTATGATAATAATCATTATAGCAGTTACTGGTATTTCCTGGTTATTGCTTCATTTGGAGGATTATTATTCAGTCTTCTCTACGAATTATTTTCAAAAAGACTGAAGACCGAAAGTCTATTTGCAGGGGCTCTGCTCTTGGAAATTCTGATGATGAATCTTATTTACAATTTTCTCCGATCTGCCAGCTATTTATTAATTGTGCCACTCTTTTTTTTAATGACAGGAACAATCATTCAATGGGTATATTTTAGAAACAAGAGTGAATTTTCATTGAGCCAGACATTAATTGGCTTTCTTTCTATCGTACCAGCCGCCCTAATATTATCGCCAATTATTTATTTTACTTATGTGGCATTCGGACTGCATTCAACTTACAATGCCGGGCTTATGTTAGTTTTATTGATGGGAATGTTGATTCCATTTTTTGTTCCTGTTGCGAAGCAACTCAAACTTCGTATACCATTGATTTTGTTTATTATTTCTGTGTTTGGATTTGTAGTTGCTAACTTGAAATCAGGTTATTCAAAGGATGAGCCCATGCAAACGAATGTCTTTTATAAAGTTGATGCTGATTCTGGTAAAGCTGGCTGGGCCTCTGAATTTTCGAAAACAGATCCATTTTCGGCTACACTGATAACCAAACCTGAAAAAATAAAATTGCAAAATAAAATAGGCCTGACTGAAATAATCGAAAGCCCTGGCAGCTATTCAGATATTGGTGGTCCATATGCAGAAAAAATTAGTGATACAGTTATAAATGGAGTGCGAAAATTGAAATTGCATATTGGTTCTACCAGAAATGCGATTTCACTACAGATGATTGGACAACCGATAAAAATTCAAAAAATCCTTGTTAATGATCAGCCTGTAAATTTTGAAGGATATTATATGCAAGCAGAAAAAAAAGAATTCGGCTTTTTATACTTTGATCTTACAGCGCAGGGAGTTGTTGTTGAATTTGACACTGAAGCCGGAAAAAAATTACAATTTCAAATTACAGATCGATCATTAGGATTAGACAAGGTTCCAGGATTTAAAGGATACCCCGATGATGTAATTCCCGGTCCGAATATGCACAGTAATACCATCCAGGTTGTAAAGCATTTCAGTTTTTGATTCAGATTGCAGGTTCTGCTGTTTTTTCTTCTTCCTTCTCCTCATCTTGATGACGAGAAAGCTCCCTGATGTACATTAATTTCAAATGATCGTAAAAAGAGTGCTTGTCTATTACCATGGCAGCCAGACTGGAGATCATACCTGCGAGCATAAGGTGAAAAATCACGTTGTGCCTGTCGGTCATTTCCAAAACCAGAATTGCGGAAGTAAATGGGGTTCTTGTAACGCCGGTTAAGAATCCAACCATTCCGGCTAAAATTAGAATGTTACTATTGGCTGATGTAAGATGGAACAAGCCTGCGAACCATGAACCAATGCTGGCGCCGGAAGCGAGAGCAGGAGCAAAAACACCGCCAGCTGCGCCTGAAGTAAATGAAAGTACGGACCCCAAAATCCGAACTATCGGCATATACCAGGCATTATACTTATCACCTGTGAAGAGTGCTTTAGTCATAAGCTCCTTTCCCGACCCAACAGAAATCTGGTGAAAGAAATAACCGAATGATGCAATTATCAATGCGCTTACAATCAAATATGCAATGCTGTAACGTGCCAATTTCATTTTTGATTTCCACCTGAATATTACAAGCATCAATTTCGACATCGCGCTTCCTGCAATCCCAGTAGAAACCGCAACCAGAGCAACTGCAAAAAAAATGTATGGCGAAAGATTGTTGACATCAGGATAACCTAAATATAAATAAGGTCCGAGAAACGCCTGCGCAGTAAGTCCGGCAATAATCACTGCGGTAAATATTGCTGTCTTGAAATATTTTATGTGCGTTTTTGTTAACTCTTCAACTGCGAATACTATTCCACCCAGAGGTGTATTAAATGCAGCAGCCAAACCAGCTGCAGCGCCCGTCATGATCATATTTCTTTTTGAAATTTTCGGCCACCATGCTGGCAATAATCCATTTACCTCCCAAAAAATTGAGCCAGCAATTTGAATGGTAGGCCCTTCCCTGCCAATTACACCACCGCCTAAAACCATAATCAGACTTGAAAAAATCTTTATGAAAATAATGCGGAGGCTTAGCAGTTTGTCAACGAGTGAGTTTTGTTTGGGATTAGCGAGTTCAATGGATGCAATAACCTGAGGGATGCCGCTCCCGCGAGCGTAGGGAGCAAATTTCACAACGAGCCATCTTGCAATTACAAAGCAAACGGGTGTCAAAATAAAAAGTGCCCAGGAATAATGTTTGAAAACAAATGAAGCACCAGTTTCTGCGAAACCAAAAAGCCGGGTGTATAAAACTGCAACGAGTCCAGTAATCAATGACCCAATCCAAAACGGGATTGCCTGTAGAAAATTGGTCCGGATCGTTTCATTTCTTACTCGTCCAAATACTTTTTTCAAATAGAGCCTTAAGCGTTCTAATCCTTTTTTCATACAGACCGCAAAAATAGGTCAGAATTTTAAACAGGCTTTTGTTTTCGAAGCAATGAAGAAAAGAATTATTGCGTTGCGGCTCTTTGCATAAACATCCACCGATGTCCTTCAATATCTTCCACTCGATATCTCCTTCCCGGATATCCGTCTTCCAGTCCGGTTAAAATACTTGCTCCTGCTTTTTTTGCATTGGCAAAATGCATATCAATATTATCAACATAAACCAATACGCCATCAATCACCCAGGGAACTTTGGACCATTTACGAGCTGCTTCACAATTTCTTTTGTGATGCTTCGGACTTTCATACTCAGGAGTTGGTGTGCCCAGCATGATAATTCCATTTCCCGTTTCCATTTCCGCGTGAGAAAGTTGTCCGTCGGGTTCCAGCAATCTGCGTTTTTCAACAAACCCAAAAGCATTTGCCAGCCACTCCAGCGCAGCCACTCCGTCTTC
Organism: Bacteroidota bacterium; assembly: GCA_003175935.1. Taxonomy (GTDB): domain Bacteria; phylum Bacteroidota; class Bacteroidia; order Chitinophagales; family Chitinophagaceae; genus PSRI01. The sequence continues at coordinate 2,416 of PSRI01000261.1, read as the reverse complement.
GTAGGAGATCATCGGAATTACATCAGGTGATTTTTCAGGCATAAATAAATTAATAAATGGTGAAGTGCATGCATGGTCTGAATTATCCAATCCAAATTCCGTTCCTGAATAATTGATACCAGCTTTCGATGGCCTGATCTTCGTACAATTTTAATTCCTTAAAAATTTCCCTGGCAAATTCTATAGGTGCGATTCCGCTGGCTGTTATAATATTTGCCTGGTTCACAGCGCGACTTTCCGAGTAATTATTTTCGCCTTTATATGCTGGTGCAACTGCTTTCAGGTATTCGCGGGCGTTACTGGTATGCGCAATGTCATTTAGAAATCCCATATCAGCAATAATTACAGTAGCGCCGCAAATTGCGGCAATAGGGATGTTTGCACCATTAACCTGCTGCACAAGGGGAACAATTTTCCCCAAAGCATGCTCTTCCCAGGCATCGCCACCAGGCAAAATAAGCATGGCCATATCTGAAATATCAACTCTTCCCATGGAAATATCAGGTTGGATGCTGAAGCCTCCCATGGATACAATACTATTGCCATCAAATGAAAAAGTTTTCAGATCGTAGAGCCTGGATTTTCTAAGCTCGGGCATTACATATCCCAGTTCCCAATCGGAGAAGCCATCAAACAAAAAAACATAGACTGATTTTTTTGACATGCATCGAATGGTTTACGAGTGGTTGAAAGGTAAAAATAATGAAGGAATAATCAATTGAAAATTGTGAGAATGGTTTCCTAGTGAGCTCTGCTTAAGGCCTCACGCAAAGGCGCAAAGCCCCGATTCCATCGGGCTTGCAAAGGCACAAGGGAAGTTTGTCGTTGGGTAGATAGCGATTTCCAATTCCTCAATTAAGTTTAACTTGAAATGAGGTTTATGAACGAATTCTGCTACCACTCACCAAATAAAAAATGATTATGAACTGGATAGAAAATTTTTCGAAGCGCGCAACAAGATATATGTCTCAGTTAGAACATGGTCGTGTTTATCCTTCGCAGTCGGATGTTGACAAACTAAAATCATTACGAGCGCCACTTCAGGATGAGCCTTTGAATGTTGAAGAAGTTTTGGAAGAACTGGATGTAACCGGATCACCGGCTACCGTTAGGACAACGGGAGGAAGATATTTTGGATTTGTCATTGGAGGTTCTTTGCCTGCTGCGATGTCGGCCAAATTGATGAGCGCCATTTGGGATCAGAATGCTGGTCTTTCAGTAATGTCGCCTATCGCATCAACGCTTGAAGAAATTTCATCGGAATGGTTGCTGGATTTATTCGGACTTCCTTCAAATTGTGCAACAGGATTTGTCACGGGAGATACGATGGCAAATTTCAGCGGACTGGCTGCTGCAAGACATCATCTTCTCAAATTAAACAATTGGAACGCCGAAGAAGACGGACTATTTGGCGCTCCCGAAATAACGGTAATTACAAGTGAGGAGGTGCACGTGAGTGTTTTGAAAGCACTGAACATGCTTGGAATGGGAAGATCAAGAATAGTAAAAGTTCCTGTGGATTCTCAGGGAAGAATGATTGCATCCAGAGTTCCAAAAATTGATGGCCCTGCAATCATTTGTGTGCAGGCTGGTAATGTGAATTCAGGTTCCTTTGATCCCATTGGAGAGATCTGTGAAAGAAACAAAAGTGATCAAACCTGGGTACACGTTGATGGTGCATTTGGTATGTGGGCAGCTGTTAGCAATGAGAAAAAATATCTTGCAAAGGGAATTGAACTTGCAGACAGTTGGGCAACCGACGCACATAAATGGTTAAACGTTCCATATGATTGCGGATTGGTTTTTGTAAAAAGAAAAGAATCACTTTTCAATGCAATGTCAGCCAGCGCCTCCTACCTGCAAGAAATCAGCATCAGGGAGCCTTATCAATTTACACCGGAAATGTCGCGCGAAGCAAGAGGGATTCCTGTCTGGGCCGCGCTTCGTTCGTTGGGCAAAAAAGGATTGAATGATCTCATTGAAAGAAACTGTAACCAGGCTAAAAAAATTGCATCTGCTCTCGAAAAAGCAGGGTTTCAAATATTGAATGATGTTGTACTTAACCAGGTGATGGTGAGTTTTGGTTCCCCGGAAGAGACGAATCAAATCATGAAAAACATTCAGGAAGAAGGCACCTGTTGGTGTGGAGGAACTGTTTGGCAGGGTAAAACTGCGATGCGTATTAGTGTGAGTTCATGGGCGACTACTGATAAGGATGTGGAGAAATCCATTGCTGCCATTCTGAAAGTTGCGAAGAAGTACCAGGTACTAAGTACCTAGGTAAATTCGAAAGATTTCGCGCAAAGACGCAAGAAAAGTACCGAGTAGCTAGTACCTAGTACCTAGTACCTAGTACCTAGATAAAAAATTTCTCAAAAGACGCAAAGCCGCAAAGGTTTACTGTCGGAAGGAATAC
>PSRI01000137.1 GCA_003175935.1 Bacteroidota bacterium | reverse complement strand
GCAGAAATCGTAGATAAAATCCAGGTATTTGACAGACTCAGTGATCAGGCTGCATTTACCGGATTTGATGATGGAAATACTACCAAATCCATTAACATCATAACGAAAGCGGATATGCGCAATGGCAAATTCGGAAGGGTTTACGCGGGTTATGGCAGCGACGATCGCTATTCCGTGGGTGGTAATGTGAGTTTTTTCAATGGCGACAGAAGAATTTCTCTTGTCGGACTTTCAAATAATATCAATCAGCAGAACTTTTCTACCCAGGATTTACTGGGCGTAACTAGCAGTCAGAACAGAGGTGGCGGTGGAGGTTACAGAGGTGGAGGATCATCAGGAGGCAGTCAAAGAGGTGGCGGAGGTGGTGGGCAGCAGGGCTCGTTTGGAAATACTGGCAATTTTTTAGTGGGTGCACAGGATGGAATTAGTAAAACCAATTCTTTTGGAATAAATTTTTCCGATTCCTGGGCAAAGAAACTAACGGTTACGGGTAGTTATTTTTTCAATAATAGCGACAATATTAACAACCAGGTTATAAACAGGCAGTATTTTCTCCCTTCAGACAGCAGCCAGTTTTACAAAGAAATCAGTAATGCCGAAAGTAAAAATTACAATCAGCGCATCAACATGCGCATCGAATATAAAATCGATTCTGCCAATTCAATCATATTTACTCCTGTGTTAAATTTCCAAAGGAATGATGCGGTGGATAATACAATCGGGACTACTTCATTTGATCCCGATAACAGCAATAAAATAAGTCAGTCCATAAACCAGAATAACAGTAACACTGCAGGTTATAATTTAGGAGGAGGACTGCTTTACCGCCACGCATTTCATAAAAGAGGCAGAACGATTTCAATAGGATTGAATTCTACTTTTAATCGAAAGGACGGAACCAATTATCTTGAGGCCATTAATCAATATTTTAAGGCTGGCGCAGGAATCAACGATACAATCAAGCAATTCACAGATCAATTTGCCAATGGCTACCAGCTTTCGGCTAATATCGCATACACTGAACCCATAGGGAAGGGACAACTTCAATTCAACTACAATCCTTCTTTATCACGTACCAATGCAGACCAGGAAACATATCATTACGATTTCGACAACGCAAAATATTCGATGTTCGACAGCAGTCTTTCAAACAAATTCGTGAGCGATTATGACAGGCAAATCGGAGGAATTACCTATCGCTATGGAAATCGTGATAAAATGTTTTCGATTGGATTATCATATCAATATGCAGAACTGGACAACGAGGGAGTTTTTCCTTCACCCAGTCATATCAATAAAACATTTTCAAATATTCTACCGAATGCCATGCTGCGTTTAAAATTGAATGGACACAGTAATATCCGGATATTGTACAGAGCATCTACTACTCCTCCGACCATTACTCAATTGCAGGATGTAGTCAATAATACCAATCCGCTTCTGTTGACCACGGGTAATCCGGATCTGGAGCAATCATTCTCTCACACTTTATCAGCAAGATATACATATACAAATCCCGGAAAGGGCACAAGCTTTTTCGCAAACGTTTTTGCAACCCATACTCAGAACTATGTGGGAAATGCATCTTATATAGCCCGCCAGGACTCTGTTTTAACTCCAACAATCACACTATACAAGGGGTCGCAGTTAGCCAGGCCCGTTAACCTGAATGGTTATTGGAATATGAGATCATTCTTTACATTTGCCTTGCCTTTGAAATTCATGAAGTCGGTCCTCAACTGGAATGCAGGATTTGCTTATGTAAAAGCTCCAGGTGTGATCGATAACGAAACTAACAATTCAAATAGTTATACTTACAGCGGAGGATTGGTGCTTGCGAGTAATATCAGCGAGTATGTTGATTTTAATATTTCCTATTCGGGGAGTTTCAACAATGTTAAGAATACCATTCAGCCGCAACTTGATAATAACTATTTTCAGCAATCCATCGGAGCTACAATTAACCTGCTTACTAAGAAAGGATGGCTATTGCAAAATAGTCTGACCAATACTTATTATCACGGACTTACTGATGGATTTAATCAAAATTACTGGCTCTGGAACATCAGTGCCGGTAAGAAATTCCTGAAAGATCAAAAGGGAGATCTCAGGCTGACTATTTTCGATGTATTGAAACAGAACAGGAGCATAACAAGAAATACAACTGATACCTATGTTGAAGATGTTCAGAATAATGTTCTTCAACAATATTTTATGCTCACCTTTACATATAAACTTAAAAATTTCGGAAAAAAATGACGGCTTCCAAATTCTCAGCTGGAACTATATTTTTAGCCCTGGTATTTTGCTTCTCATGTTCAAAATTACCCAGTTCCTCTTCGTACTGGGAATCAAATGCAAAAGATGATCAATCGCTGCATGTTTCAGGATACGATGAAACATCAGGAATTCGGTATGTAATTTCAAATGATAAGACTAATCTCTATTTTACATTCACTACAATGAATCCGGGTGTTGAAAAAAGCATTTTGGAAAATGGAGTAATGCTGTATTTGAGTAAAGGAAAAAAAGAAGATAAATCCACTTACTTAAAATTTCCACTGCCTTCAGGATTTGATCAGGCGACTGGTAAAAATAAATGGCAGGCGAAATCGGGGACCAATCATCCAAACGCAGATACAAGAATGTATACCGAAGCGATGTGGGTAAAGAATGATGTGGTAAGATTTGTAAAAACAAATAATGCAAATGGATTCAGTGGGCATTTTGAAGTGGATTCAACCGGAAATTGTAATTATCGTGTGTCAGTGCCGCTCACGGAAATAGATCCCTCAGGCATTAAAAACATAAATAATCTTGCAGTAGGAATGGAGATTGAAAATTTCGCTACTAATAATGCCTATCATAAAAATCCAAATGCTTACCCTGGCGGGCACAGTGGTTCAAGAGGGGGTTATGGTGGAAGAAGCAGGATGTCAGGGGGTAGTTCAATGAGCAATGGTGCCGCAGAATATTACCATCCACAATCGGTGAAAATCTGGTTCACTACAAAACCTGCCCAATCGTAAAAGACTTATTAATTTAAGCAGTGTATTTTTTCAGGGATCGAATTTGTTGTAATATAGTCTTGTCTGCTTTAACACCAGTCAGCTTTGGATGAAAAGATTCTAATTGAACAGCTAAAGCAGGGGGACGAATCTGCTTTCAGGAACATTGTAGACAGATGGAAGGAATTGGTCTACAATACTGCTATTTCAATAGTGCAAAATGAGCAGGATGCGGAAGATTTGTCGCAGGATGTTTTTATTCAGGTTTACGAATCCATTCATACATTTAAGGGCGATTCAAAATTTTCCACCTGGTTATATCGCATTACGGTTACCAAGGCTCTTGATTTGTTAAGGAAAAGAAAGACTAAAAAAAGGTTTGCGTTCGTTAAGAGCCTGTTCAGCGCCGATAATAAGATTATAGTTGACCCTCCGGATTTTAATCATCCTGGGATAGCGTTAGACAAAAAGGAGCATGGCGCGATTATGTTTAAGGCTATTGCCAAATTGCCCGAAAACCAAAGAATCGCCTTTACATTGCATAAAATTGAGGGATTGAGTCATCAGGAAATCAGTGAGGTAATGAAGAATACCGTTGCTGCGGTTGAATCCCTGGTGCACAGGGCGAGAACCAATCTCAAAAATATTTTGGAAACATTTTACAGAGAAGAGATGGAATAATACAGGATAATTTTGTAAATCACGTCAAATATGGTGATATGAAAAATTCCCGAGAAATAGATCAAAAAGTGCAGGCGGCTTTCGAAAGCCTTGACAGCATGGGAAAAGCCGACCCCGGGCCATATTTTGCTACCCGGTTGATGGCCAGAATGAAGAACAGGGATTCAGGTTCCTGGGACAAACTTATAAGCTTTGTAACGCGCCCCGCTTTTATATTAGCGAGTCTCGTAATTATTCTGTTTGTGAACATGGTTGCAGCTTTCCACGAAACCAAAAAACCTAATTTTTCTGAGTCAGTTATGCAGTCATATTCTGATGATTACAGAATGAACACTACAAGCTTATACGATTACGAAACCCCTGAACCATGATTAACAGCCCATCAAAAGGCCGAGCTCTGTTATTGATTACCGCGATTTTGTTTCTAGCCAACATTGCCCTCCTGATTTTTTGTTTTTGGATGAAAGAACCAGCAAAAAAAAATCAGGCAGCGGAAAGGCCTGGTCGTACAGTTGCAACTTTCCTTGAAAAAGAAATAGGATTTAGCCCGGATCAAATGAAACAATTTGACCAGATGCATGAAGCACATAGAGCAAAAATGCACCCCCTGTTTGATAGCCTGCGAGGAGCCAAACAAAGATTTTATCAGTTATTGAATGATTCCACTGCCAGCGATTCTCTTCTTCAAAATTATACAACCTTAATTGGACAAAGACAACAGATTGTTGATCGCGAAATATTCTTCCACTTCAGGAAAATAAGAAACCTTTGTACACCTGCACAACTACCCCTCTACGATTCACTTGTCCAGGGATTACTCCGTAAAATGATTATGTCCCCAAGGAGGCCTGCATCTGCCCAGGGCCGGGACAGCCTTAACAAAGCTTCAACAGATAAATAACATTATCCTCCGCAGGCCGCGAAGGTTATTGGAAAAATCACCGTCCAATAATTGCTAATCTTCTACATAAATCAAAAAAGTATCGCAATGAAATCAAGGATTGCTTTTATCATTCTTGCGTTATTTTCCTCTATTGGATTTGTGCAGGCACAGGGAGGAGGATATCAGCAACGTACCGTTGAAGAACGAGTGAAGATGACAATGGATAAGCTCTCAGATTTGAAATTGAATCCTGATCAAACGGTAAAAACTGACACTGTATTTACCAATTTTTACAGATCAATTGATAAAATGAGGGCCGAAATGCAGCCCGGCACGAAACCTGACAGATCAGTTTTTGAAAAGGTAAGAAACGACAGGGACGATCAACTTAAGAAGATATTTACTGACGAGCAGTATAAAAAATGGAAAGACGAAATTGAGCCGGCAATGCGACCAAATCGCAGCGGCGGCGGAAGTAGCGGTGGCAATAATCAGTGATAGAGTGTAAGTACAAAAACTCCGGCGGGCAACCGGAGTTTTTCTTTTTATA
>PSRI01000225.1 GCA_003175935.1 Bacteroidota bacterium | reverse complement strand
GCGAGATCTTTGAATTTCTTGAAATATTCTTCTGCCTTTGCATAATCCTGCAATTCGAAATAATAAATATTGGCTGCCTGGGATGCGCTACGTTCGGCATATTTACCCGGACCATTATCAGTTACTTCAGCATATCCGCTAACAGCATTTTTCCAATCCTTTTTGTAATTATATATTTCCGCACGCAGGAACCATGCATCGGTGGCATGCTGTCCATCAGGGAATTTCATAAGATAATTATTCAGTGCAGTAAGAGCGCCATTATAATCTTTATCGTTGTATTTATTTTCGGCTGCTGTATAAGTAATGTTTTCTTCCTCACTCACAGTTACAGTTTTTCCCGCACTCTTCATAAAATCAATGTAGTCGTTGGCCCTTCCCATTCGCACATAAATAGCTTTCACGTTTTCCAGGGCTTCATCTGCTTCCGGGGAATTAGGATACTGGCTCACGAGTTTTTTATATTGAGCCAGGGCATCATCATTTTTGTCGAGGTTATAATATGCAAGGCCCAATTTTAAGTAGGCTTCCGGCTTCAAATTATTTGAACCCGGTGCGCTGATCACATTATTCAAATAAGGGATAGCCTCCCTGAATTTTTCATCAGCCAAAAGTGTTTTCGCTACTTCAAGATTAGCATCAGGTATTAATTGAGATCCTGGATACCTGCGATCGATATTTTTAAGAAGATTGATTTTGTCATTAGCACTGGAAACACCAGAGATCATCGCAATTTGATATGTAGCATAATCGCTCGATGGCCAGGAATAGTTGATAACGGTATTGTACATAGATTTCGCTTTCGCAAAATCTCGATTCATATAATAGCAATCCGCAATTCTCACATATAGGTCCTGATCTATGGGTGCGGAATTGAGTGCAACAGTTTTGCTGATTTGTTCAAAAAATCCAAGAGCCTGCCGATAATTCTCTTTTCTGAAATAACAATACCCCAGGTTATATTTTGCATTTGCGGGAGTAACTTCTCCACTTACATATGTTGGGTTTGAGAGGTACGCATTATAATACCTGATAGCGTCATCAATCCGATCCTGCCGGTACGCAATTTCTCCTTCCCAAAAATTAATAGCCGGAGTGATAGACGAATTATTAGGATCCTTCAGGCCTTTGTCGAGTAAGGGTTTCGCGTCATTCAAATCCTGATCATTGATCAGTTCCATTGCCCTTCCGTACAAAATGCGGGGATATAATTTTTTTACCGCCTCGGTTGGAGATTCTACAGCATCCAGCATACTCAGGGCCTCGCGATAGTTATTTGTCTTAGCCAATAGTCCCACCAATGTCTCAATCGCTTCCTGGCGGTATTGAGAATTCGGATATTGCTGAATGAATTTTCTAAATTCGGTAAGAGCCACATCCTGGTATCCTAATTCGTAGGAAAGCTTTGCGTAATTGAATTTGGAAACTTCCCTTTGCAGATCATTGGTATTGTTATTTGCGCAAAATGAAAAAGCGCTGCGTGCGTTGGGTTTATCACCCAGTTTTAGATAAGCATCGCCCAAAATATACATGGCACTCAAACTTAAAGAATCTCCCCCTCCGCTGAGTTTTTTAAAACCTTCCACAGCTTTGGGAAGTTGATTAGTTTGATAATAGCAGAAACTGAGTTCATAAATATCCTCGCGACTGGGCTTTTCTGCTTTATTTACATATTCTTCCAGGAAAGGAAGTGCTTTAGCATAATTTTTCCTTTCAAACCATGCATGGCCCACCAATTCTCTCATCGGCAGGTCATAATATCCACTTGCTTTTTTTAGGGCAGCCTCTCCATACTCCAGAGCTTTGTCTTTCTGGCCCTGGAAATAATAAATATTTGTGATATAAAATGGAACAATTTTACCGTAAGTTGGATGGTCTTCCACTTTTTGAAAAGCGCTTAAGGCATCCCGATAGTTATGGTCGTAATATGCAATAAATCCGTAATAATAATTTGCATCAAAAAAATTCGGGTCAGCGGGCGATTGAGCAATGGATTGAAGAAGAGGTCTTGCTTTTTCAAACTGTTGCAACGTGAAATAAGAATATCCCTGGTGAAATTTTAAGTCGGCAACCTGGCGGTTATCCAAATTGTTTAGTGTCGTTTTCTCGTAGTAATCGAGAGCTTTCCGCAGCTCATTTCTTCTAAAATAATATTCCCCTAAACTAAAACTGAGTTTTTGATTGAGGTTATGATTATGACTAAGGTCAATAAATTGCCTGGCATCTGCGGCTGCAAAGCCTTCGTTTTGTTCGAGACCGCAGGCAATGGCATAAAAATTCACCTCTTCGTATTCTACCCTGTTATTGCTTATGTCTTCCGTCTTCATGGATTGGCGAAGCTCTTTAAACAATGGATAGGCCAGACTATATTCTCCATTCTGATAAAACTCCTTTGCCTGCTTATATTCGGCCTGAGGATCGAGATAGATTTTAGTCTGTTGGGCAGAAACACTGCCAGCGATAGCAATCAAAACAATGGTGAGTGAAAGAAACCGTCCTTGCATAGTGTCGGTTAAAGTTATTTTACAACGAATCTGTGATTTTGGATATTTTACGAAGTTCAATTCCCTTTTGTTACAGTTTTCTTAAAACATAATTCCGCACTAAGATACTATCATCACCTTTGGCAAAGACCGTTCCAAATCACTTGTGGATAAAAGGTTCGTATCACTTAATTTTGGGGCGCAAAAAAAATTCAATGAAAAAACTACTATCCATTTCTTACTCTGAATGGTCTTTTAATCTCGCTCTATTTGTACTTCGTGTCGGTGTAGGAATTCTCCTGCTTATGCATGGCTACAATAAAATTGAGCACTTCGACACAATGAAAAATACCTTTCTCAATTTTTTGGGCATGGGTAGTACCACGTCTTTAATCCTTTCTATTTTTGCTGAATTATTTTGTTCCATTTTTATTATTCTTGGATTATTCACCCGGCTTGCAGCCATTCCTATTATAATAGATTTAACAGTTGCACTGTGGAAAATACATCATTTCAATTTTTTTGGTGATGGGGAAAAAGCAAGCCTCTACTTATTAGCCTTTATTGCGATTTTATTAGTGGGACCTGGAAAAGCGAGTGTTGACGGAATGAGAAGTTGATTTATTTTCATCAAAATCTTAAGGATGTTTACTTCGGAGTATAAGATCAGGGTGCGATATGCAGAAACAGATCAAATGGATGTGGTTTATCATGGCAATTATGCACAGTATTTTGAAGCTGCCCGCGCTGAAGGAATTCGTGACCTGGGATTCACATACAAACAAATGGAGGCCCTGGGAGTGATGATGCCCATCATTGAACTTCAGTGCAAATTCATCAGGCCGGCTCATTACGATGACCTGCTAACTATCAAAACCATCTTGAAAGAATTGCCCGATGGACACAGAATTGAATTTTTGCAGGAAGTATATAATGAGGAAGGCAAATTACTCACCACAGGAAAAGTAGTTCTTTATTTTGTAAAAATCGGATCGCTCGAAAAAACCGTGATGCCTGCTTCGCTCCGGCAAAAACTCGAACCTTTTTTTGTTGCGGATCACAGTACGAAATAATAGTCGGGACTTATTTCATTGTATCAAGCAAAACCCACATTTTTCTTACTACAGTTGATGCGTTTCCACTAAAATTATTCACGATGATTGCGAAAGTATATTCTATGCCATTGTTGTTTTTTATATATCCGGTATAACTTCTTGCGCCTTCAATGGATCCGCTTTTCATGTGGATACCATTTATTTCTGGCAACCCATTGTAAAATCCATTATACCAGGGCCTGGTTTTCGCATACTGTAAAATTTGAACCAGAGCACGTGGAGTAATTCGATTTTGAGGTGACAATCCGCTTCCATCCATAATGCTAATCGAGGATCTTTCGATTCCCCGATGCTCCCAGAAGTCCTGAACAATGTCCACACCTTTTGTTGTTGAAGCAAAGCCACCCTTTTCCAGTGCAATTGATTTTAAATACGCTTCACCGTACAGGTTGATGCTTTTTTTCAGGAACCAGTAGGTTAAGCTATCCAATGAAGGAGAAATTTTCGTAAAAATGAGATTGGAGCTATAGTTATATTTACTGGAACTGCCTGATTTTATCGCAGTCGCATCAACAAAAAAATGATTTGAATTCAGTATCGAAATAATTTGATCTCTTGCAAATTCTTCTCCATCCGTAACAGAAGCGGAAATCGCAAAACTGTCAACACAGCACGGAATGGTTCCCCGCAAATAGCCGTATTCAACTCCCGGTGAAAAATACATATAGGCATTATCACCACTTTCTTTCGCACCTGTTTTTAATTCGTTTATCAATTGAAAATGGTATTCGGGTTTTGTGCCGATAATTTTTACGGAATCTCCCTGATTTTTTCCGGGTTTGAGTATCAAATCAAACTGGTTCTCATTCCATACCAGGGAACCAATTCCGGCACCATAATAGTTTCCTATATCTTCCCAAATCCATCCGTCAGGAATATTTTGAGAATCAAATCCGGTGTTTACAGAAATAATTTGACCGATGATTTTTGAAACGCCGGCATGATGTAATGCATCTACCAGTTCTTTTGCAATAGTCTGGGGAGTTGATAAGGTATATCTCCAACTTGCGAAGCTTGGATCACCCTTTCCTATTATATAAAGATTGCCTTTCAGGACGCTATCCGCAATTGTGCCGTCGTATCTGAATTCAGTTTTGAATTTATAATCTGATCCCAATAATTCGTAAGCCGAAGCTGCAGTGAGTACTTTTTGACAACTTGCAGGGGCCAGTCCGATCTCTGGGTTTTTTTCAACTATCGTTTTTCCAGTTTTGGCATCTATTACCAAAAATCCAATTGAGGCATGAGAAAGCTGACTGTCTGATTCAAATTTTGCCAGTGCCTTTTTTAGTTTGACTGCAATATCCTGGGAAAATAAAAACGAAGAAGAAAAAGTGATTAAAAAGACAGGCAATAAGATTTTTCGCATGATTATTTATTTGAGAATTGGTAGAAGGTCCTCATTGTTCTATTCGCTTTCGCTGCTTTGCTGGTCATTGACCAGGTGAGAGAATTGCGGTAAAAAGAAATCGCGAACAAATTAAATGAAACTTCTGCTCCTTTGTAACAACGAAATACGGCATCACTGTTGTTTATACGTTCTGGTTTCCGGATCCCCAAGTGCCAAAGACCAGGTGAATATCCGAAAGATAAATGGCCTCCGGTATAGGTCAGTTCCGGTGACTGTATATTTTTTTGGGAGGCATGTTCACCACAAAAAATAATAACAAAATCAGGAAACGGAACCGTTTGGTGATTGCCTAATGAAAATACTGCTTTCTCCATTAAGTTTGCATCGAATTTCAAGCTATGGACAAAATACTGGCAACGATAATTACGATTGGAGACGAGTTATTAATCGGACAAACCATTGACACCAATAGTGCGTGGATGGCTAAGGAACTGAATGAAATTGGGGTTTGGGTTTTGAGAAGAGTGGCCGTAGGAGACAATTGGGATGAGATTTGGAAAACGCTGGATGAAGAATCGCAACATGCACAAATCATTTTAATTACGGGTGGCCTGGGGCCAACTGCAGATGATATTACCAAGCCACTGCTTTGCGAATATTTTGGTGGAAAGTTAGTAGTGGATGAAGGTGCATTGCAAAATGTAAAAAACATTTTCAAGAGGCTTAACAGGCCAATGATTGAAAGAAATCTCAAACAGGCCGAGGTACCGGATGTATGCACCGTGATACCTAACCGAAGAGGCACTGCGCCAGGAATGTGGTTCGAAAAAAATGGAAAGATTTACGTAAGCATGCCGGGGGTCCCCCATGAAATGAAGGGAATGATGATCGACTATATACTTCCCAAATTACCCGAATATTATAAAATGCCTTTCATTTTGCACCGCACTTTGCTAACGGCAGGCGTAGGTGAATCTTTTTTGGCAGAAATGATCCAGGACCTTGAATCATCGCTTCCAGCCTACATGAAACTCGCATATTTGCCCAATTTTGGAATGGTGCGGTTACGCCTTACCGTGACCGGGTTAGACAAGCAGGCTTTGGAAAATGAACTTGAAGAAACATTTTTAAAGTTACAGGGCCTGGTGAAGGAATATATGGTTACGAATACAGATGAGACTTTGGAAACCATAGTTGGCAGACTTCTGCATTCTAAAAAAATGACGATGGGAACTGCCGAAAGTTGTACAGGCGGATTTGTAGCACATCTGATAACTTCGGTTCCTGGCTCAAGTAAATATTATAAAGGCAGCATCATCAGCTATTCAAATGAAATCAAAAAAGAGATATTAAATGTGCAGCAGGATGTATTGGATACTGTGGGAGCAGTGAGCGAGGAAACGGTAATTCAAATGGTGAAAGGTGCCGTTAAAACATTGAATGTTGATTATGCTGTGGCTACCTCAGGCATCATGGGTCCGGATGGTGGCACTCCGGAAAAACCAGTGGGAACAGTTTGGATTGCTGCCGGCAATAAAGACCAGGTGACCGCGGAAAAATTTTCTTTCAGATTTGATAGAAGCAGAAATATCGATCTCACTGCAACATACGCGCTAAATATGATCAGGAAATTCATTTTGGAGCATTGATGAAGCCTTTTCTTAATTTGAAATCTATTCGATGAAGATTGCAGGGATCATCGTATAATTGCCAATTCATATTCAATACTTACCTTTGATTTTGACCCCGATAGCAAACGATCTAACATATCGTTCATCGGGTATGTTAATCAACAAAAAACTTGTCGTATGCCTCTCGTTGACCTGGTAATGCCTAAGATGGGGGAAAGTATCATGGAAGCTACCATTTTGCGCTGGCACAAGAAAGCTGGTGACCATGTAAAAATGGATGAAACCGTGCTGGATATTGCCACAGATAAAGTAGATACTGAAGTTCCCTCAACTGCAGAAGGAGTCATAGAAGAAGTTTTGTATAATGAAAACGACGTTGTACCCATTGGTACCGTAATTGCGAGAGTTAGGGCCGGCAGTGAGGCAGGAAATCATCAGCAAGCGCCTCAAATTCCCATTCCTTCCAATCAAAACTCCAATTTTGAAGAGGAAGACCTGGCTTATACTGAAGTACCTTATCAACCCTCAAATATTATCGTCCCCAAAACCACTAATGCAGCCCGGTTTTATTCTCCACTTGTTTTAAATATTGCTGCAAGTGAAGGTATTAGTCTGACTGAACTTGAAAAAATCCCCGGAACTGGCAATGACGGAAGGGTCACCAAGAAAGACATTTTGCAATATCTGAATGGAAACAGAAATCGTGTTCATACGGTTCCAAACATACAGTCAAGGCCAACCGAAGTGGTGGCGCGTCAGGCGCCAGAAATCGCGCAGGTTCCTATAGCATCATCGCAGCCTGTAACTACTTACACAGGCAATGTAGAAATTATTGAAATGGATCGCATGCGCAAACTGATTGCGAAGCATATGGTGGATAGTAAACACACCAGCGCGCACGTAACCAGTTTTACAGAAGCGGATGTAACGAACCTGGTTTTATGGAGAGAAAAGATTAAGAAGGAGTATGAAAAACGGGAAGGAGAAAAAATCACGTTTACACCACTTTTCATAGAAGCTATTGTAAAGTGTATCAAGAAATACCCATGGCTCAGTTCAAGTATAGATGGTGACAAGATTGTTGTGAAGAAGGATATCAATATCGGAATGGCTACCGCCCTACCAAGCGGGAATCTCATTGTGCCAGTAATTAAGAACGCAGACCAGCTGAGCCTGGTGGGATTAACTAAACAGGTAAATAATCTCGCAAACGCTGCCCGAAATAATCGTTTAAAACCTGATGATACCCAGGGGGGAACTTTCACAATTACAAATGTAGGCACCTTTGGCAGCCTCATGGGTACTCCAATTATTAACCAGCCACAGGTTGCAATTTTGGCCACAGGCGCCATCAAGAAAAGGCCCGTTGTTATTGAAACGGCACAGGGCGACAGCATAGCCATCAGGCATATGATGTATTTGTCGATGTCGTACGATCATAGAATCGTCGATGGTGCTTTGGGCGCAACTTTCTTAACTGCCGTGGCCAAAGAACTGGAGAATTTCGACGTAAACCGGACTTTCTAAGGTTTTTTCATTCGATTTAACTTCCTTTTGCTAAACAACAGGGGCTCGATTATTGTCTAAAATAAGGAGGCCAATCAGTCGTTTATAGATTGATAGACTGGTCCATGATTTTTCAGTGAGGATTTAATTTAATAAATTAGTGAAACTAACCCATACTAATCATGAAGACTCTATCCCAAACCTGGTTTGCTGAAGGCTATATTGATTTTGAATTAAAAAAGTATACGCTCCTCGCCTATCTTCAGGAAATTCATCGCCAGTTCACAGAAAATAAACTTTATCCTGAGCTTGCAGATATCATTTTCCACTATAACAATCTGCTGGCATTTAAACACAATAAACACCTGCTGCAGGATCATTTTCCAAAAAGACTCACACAGGTTGACCAAAAACGACTTGAACTTTTATACGAACAGGTTTCTGAAGATGATGAAATGATGCAGGAACTCGAGGAAATCATTCAATTTTCTTTAGGGAATATGAATTCAACCATCAAAGACGGGACGGAGATTTATGAATTTGTAGAAGGCAAACTGAATATTGCCCCGGTTGGATTAGTCCCCCTCGACAATAACGAAGGCTATTTCTTTTTGTGCGATGGCACTTATGCAAATACTAATGTTTATTACTATCGCCTAAGCATTTTTGAAAAACATGATGAGAAATACAGAAGTATGAAAACAGAATATATTTCGCAATGGCAGCGAAATATGGTAAACACTTATGAGAATATTAAATCAGAATTAATCCGAAATAAATGGGACTTACCTAACCCGGCAGTTTATAGCATTGAAGTTGACCTGAGTTTCCCATTGGAAGAAACACTTCTGCCAATTGCGAAACGAAGTCTGGTTAAATTCATAACACTCAACGCAGCCTGATTTTTATTTCCCTTCTAACTCAAAACCCCAGTTTTTCCCTTTCATTGTCGCGGGTATTCCTTCCTGTATCCATTGGGGAGCTCTATCACCTTTCAAGAGCCAGTCGAAAAATTGCTGTTCCCTGATTTGAATATCTTTTCTGTTTCTTCTTTCGATGAGATTATGTGCTTCACCATTATAATTAAGTAACCACACCGGTTTGCCCAATCTTCTCATAGCAGTAAACAATTCAATGCCCTGGTAAAATGGAACGGCGCCATCATTGTCATTCGACATAATCACCAGTGGCGTTTTCACATAGGGCAAATGGAATAAAGGTGAATTTTCGATGTATAATTGAGGTTTCTCCCAAAGTGTTGCACCAATTCTGCTCTGAGAATGTTCATATTGAAACTGTCGATTCATTCCACTCTCCCACCTGATTCCACCATATGCACTTGTCATATTCGCTACCGGAGCGCCAGCCCACGCAGCCTTAAACAATTTTGTTTGAGTAATAAGATATGCAACCTGGTAACCTCCCCAGCTTTGCCCCTGCAATCCAATTTTAGTGCTGTCTACCCAACCTTTTTTGACCATTGCGCGTGCTCCACTCACGATATAATCATAAGCACTTTTCCCAGGATGGCCAATGGTATAGGATATATCAGGAGCCAAAACAATATAACCTCTGCTCACATAGAAAGGAATATTTAACCTGCTGGGAGTTGGTGATGGAGACGAATAGAGATTCAATCCGTCGGAAAGCTTTTCATAGAAATAGCAAATGGCAGGATATTTTTTCTTTGGATCAAAATTTTCAGGTTTGTATACTATGCCTACCGCATCTTTTCCTGATATCGTTTTCCATTTGAATAATTCTGCTGTTCCCCAGTTATAATTTTTTTGTTGAGGATTAATTTCAGAGAGACGCACTTCAGGATAAATTGTTGTGTGCCAACCTGCACTGTTTGTGCCATCGATTTTAAATTGTGTTTGCCTGAAATATAAATCAGGCGACTGCGAATAATTTTCTTTGGTAAATAACATCGCTTGCCCGGAATCTGATGCAGCTACAAAATTGAAATTATATGGTTCAATATGACTTCCAGAAAATATTCTGGTGTCACCATTAGAAATCATCCAGGCAAAAGAAAAGCCTTTGGTTCTTTCATCAAATGATTTGAACAATAAATTTTGCCCCGCAGTTATGAATCTTTCATCAGGATCCATTCGTTGATAGCGATAAACATATTTATTTTTCCTGCCATCTCCTTTAGTGAAATTTTCAGGTTTTGTTCCACCTGCCGGATCGACTTTCCAAACATCATACCTGTCATACAAAAAAACCCTGGAGTCATTTTGCATCCAACCCATCACGCCGTATTGATTAGGGTTATCGGGCATATCAAATTCCTCATTGTATAATTTAGTTGTTATGCCAGACGAAATATTTTTAGTATTCTCATCTTTCCACGAAAAATACTGGCGGGCCTTTGCATCGTACCAAACAATATAATTTCCGAGTGGTGATACATAAACTGAACCCGAGAGATCTTTTTTCACAAGTTTCCTGGTTCCATTTTCCGGACTAATCGAATAAACATCTTTCAATGTTTCTCCTTCCCACTGCAGCGGAATTCTTTTACCCACATCAGTAATTCCTACAAACTGAGATGCGTCACCTTCATTGGCCAGGATTACGAGTGGAATCGATTTATCAGCAAGCTGAACAAATTTTCCATCCCGTAGATTGATCATTGAAGTATAACTTCTTTTCAATTCAATATCCAGATTTTTCAATTGCATGGACTGCAAATAATCATCCTTATAGTTCCAGATATCAAGTTTGGCTATTTCAAATTCAACCAGGCTTGTATCTTTGGGAGCTTGAATGGGTGCAATTCCCATGAACAAACGGGCTCCGGATTTACTAAAACTAATACTACCATTTTCGCTCACGGTCCAACCAATGGGCATCCCGATTCCGTTTTTATCCAAAACCATTTTCGCACTATCCTGTCCATTTTTCCAAAACCATAGTTTGTAAAATTTTTGTAGCGCTTTTGAACTACTGTCTCTTTCTGCTACAAAGGCCACCTGGTACCCATCATCATCAATGGCAAAATTTTTGAAATCATTACCTCCTCTAAGAATTGTATCTAATCGTGTTTCTGGTGTTCTCCAAATCATTACTGATGCTTTGCTCAGACTATCCTTTTTTGCAGGAGTACTTTCAATAACAAGTATCTTCCCGTATTTACTCCACTTGTATTCGCTAATGTATTTTAAAATTTTTTTCTCGCCTGTTTCCAAATTAAAAATGGTTAGGTCGGTACCTTCTTCAATTTTAGGAGCAGATGCATTGTCGTCGTCTGCATCAACATTCAAATCGAAATCATCATCATTTATTCCTTTAGCTGCTTTTTTCTTTTTTGTTTTTTCCTGCTGAGGGGCGGCCAGTATTTTATTAACTGAATCAATTGCTCTCATGGATGAATCCATTTTATCGAATTTTTTTGCTGTATCCGATAGAGATTTTTCAGATAACCATGCAACCCATCCCGAACCTTTTTCGGGAGTTTGATAGGATTTTATCCTGGGTAGTTTGAAAGCACTGTCCTTACCTAATTCAAGAATTGCCAGTGAATCTTTGGGAAAATCTTCGGGTTTTTTCTTTTTGATTCGCGCGTTCCTGGTATCAGCAAAAAATGGTTTGATTTTGCAAATAGCAAATCGACTGTCTTCTGTAATAGTTCCTGAATAACCTCTTGGAATAATTTTTTTGTATTTATTATCCGTGGATTGTAGAACGAGTTGTCCGTCGCCTTCCTGCACATCAATTGTATAGAGAACCCATTTCCCGTCTTTACTTAATTTTTTCTCACCTATACTTTGCCAACTGTCATAAACAGTATGATCCAGGGGTTTTTTATTTTGAGAGAAAGATAGTAAGCCAGAACAAATCAAAAACAGGAGCAGAAAAATTCTCATATATCTACGGTTTTGGAATTGTTTTGCAATTTAGGGGTTAATGACATTTTTCGATGGGTATAGTATAATCGCCAGGTTTGGAGTACAACGGTTATCATTATGAGCGCAAATCCATAATAAAATCCACCACTTAGATACCTGTTTTCGTGATAGATCACAAATGCCAGAATAATTCCATAAATCGGTTCCAGGTTGTAACTGAGGCTCACGGTGAATGGCGATATTTTTTTAAGAGAGCTCACAGATAAATTAAATGCAAGCACTGTGCAAAGCCAGCTCAGTATTAATAACCAGCCAAAATCTGCCATGCCGGGGATGATATGATCAGACGGAAATACTTTTAAATAGAATGGCATGATGAAACTTAGAATGAGCAACCCACCGGCCAGTTCAAAAAATGTGAGTGTACGTCCATCCGTTTGTGTTAAGATCACTTTATTAAAAATCGGGAATAATGAAGCTAACAAAGACGAGAGAATGCCCAGGATAATTCCCGTTTTATATTGAGGATCGAAATGAAAAATGAGATAGACTCCCAAAATAGCAATGAGGCCGAATAAGACTTCCATCCAGTCAATTCTTCTTCGCAAAATCACAGGTTCAAAAAATGCAGTAAAGAATCCAATTGTTGAAAAACAAACAAGAGAAATTGAAACGTTGGCGTATTTGATACTTCCATAAAAGCAAACCCAGTGAAGTGCTACAATAGCGCCTACTCCGATTATTTTTAAAAGAGTTCTAAAATCAATTCTCCTGATTTCCTTTGTAAAAATGGAAAGGAATAAAATTGTGGCAACCGTAATAAACATGCGCCACCAAACGAGTAGTCCTTCATTGAGGGTGATAAGTCTGCCTAAAATTCCAGTAAAACCAGCGAGAAAAATGGCAGTATGTAGTTGAAGTAGCGCTTTCTTCATTCAGTATTGCTGAAATTGCTGAGTGCATAAAGAAACGCAAAATAAAATTTCAGGGGACAAATTGCCCGGGATTTTTATTACAGGAATATAAAATGAAAAATCAGAATTAATCCGGGGATTAGCTCATTGCTTCTTTTACAACTGCTGTGGTAACGGGTTCAAATTTGTTGCGCACCCTGCGTCTGTAGTTTTTGAACATGCTTTGCCATTGGATTCTGAGGACGCCAATCACTCCTTCCTTCACAATTCCTTTATTCATTTTGGAAGAGCCAAATTTGCGGTCGACAAATGTTATGGACACTTCAGTTATTTTGAATCCGAGTTTCCAGGCTGCGAATTTCATCTCAATTTGAAAAGCATAACCCACGAAATTAATCTCATCGAAATTAATAGCTTCCAAAACTGATTTTCTATAACAAATGAATCCGGCAGTTGGATCTTTTACAGGCATCCAGGTAAGCACGCGGGTATATAGAGCACCCCCCTTTGAAAGAATGTTACGGTCCCAATCCCAGTTTTCAGTTTTACCGCCTTTTACATATCGGGAGCCGATGGCTACATCTGCCCCATTGCGGCAGGCATGGTACAATCTTTCGAGATCGTGAGGATTATGACTGAAGTCGGCATCCATTTCAAATATGAAACGATATCCTTTTTCAATTGCCCATCTGAATCCATGGATGTATGCTGTTCCGAGCCCCTGTTTACCTTCTCTTTCCTCCAGAAAGAGTTGATTGGGATAGGCTTTTTGAAGACTTTTAACCAGGGCGCCTGTACCATCAGGAGAACTATCATCAACTACTAAAACATGATAATCTTTATTCAATCCAAAAATGACATTTAGGATCGAACTGATGTTTTCCTTTTCATTATAAGTAGGTATGATAACCAGTTTTTCCAATAGATATATGTTACTTATGAGAATTGAGTAAACGTCTAATATACAAAATTACCACTTAGACTTTTTCTAAATTTAATGCTGGGTTTTTTACGCTTTCTTTAACAGGGTTCTATTGAGAATCTCGGTAAGTTTTTGCTTTGTATGCATGGGAAAATCGCCCTTCATCATCCAATCATAATATTGGGGTTCTGCTTTAAGAACATCTGCAACCGGACGACCTTTATGTTTACCGAAATTAAATACTTCCACTCCATTTTCCATGATAAAGCGTCTTGCGAAATCCACAATTTGTTCGTGTCCTGTAAGCTTTACAACAGATTCTAATGTGTCGCCTAACTGGGTATATTTTACCAACTGAGCCTGTAATACTTCCCAGGTAGCCATGGCATCAGCCTCAGCACTATGGGCATCTTCCAGACTTTTTTCGCAGTAGAATTTATATGCGGCACTAAGCGTGCGGGGTTCCATGAAATGATAAATTTTTTGAACATCAACCAGGTGTCGTTGGGTAACGTCAAATTCCAATCCTGCCCTCAAAAATTCTTCAACTAACAAAGGAAGGTCGAAGCGATTGGAATTATAGCCAGCCAGGTCACAATTATCAAGGAATTGCCTCATTTCGTTAGCTACCTGTTTGAAAGTAGGTGCATCTTTCACCATGTCATTTGTAATTCCATGAATTTCTGAAGAGGAAGCCGGGATAGGAATTTGGGGATTGATCAGTTTTCTTTTTACCTGCTGGGTCCCGTCTGGCGACACTTTAATGATTGCTATTTCAACAATGCGGTCAGTTGCCAGGTTTACGCCGGTAGTTTCCAGGTCAATAAAAGCCAAAGGACGGGTTAATTGTAAAGCCATAATGAATTTTAGAAAAAAGTCCGGTCAAAACGGACGTTCATAATCAAGGTACTAGAGTAAAAGTATGTAAGAGCTATATTTTATCAAAAATTATTCCTAATTCAAATCGTCAGTGCTTGGTTATCTGATTTTTAGTTTGTTAATTTGCACTCAACGCACAACCTCTCGCGATATTTCCAATCCCCACTTGAAAGATGAATTTATCCTACTCCTAGAGCACCACTCTTATTTAATCTGTATTATTTAAAATTAAAACCGCAAAAATGAAAAAAATCGTTGCCATTTTGATGTTGGTTCTCACCCTGAGTGTTGTCGTTAGCTCCTGTACTTCGTCCCGGTCTTCAAGAGGAGGTTGCTACGCGACTAAATCAATGATCGGATACAGATAAATGTATTCGCATTTTCAATAATATTCTATCAAAGGTTGCCAAACGGCAGCCTTTTTTGTTTTAAAGGGGAGATTATAATAATGGTGAAACCAGCCTTGCCACTTTGTCTACAAAACGCGAAAATCTTGTGCGTTTGGCCCATTCTTCCAGGGTAATTTCGTCGCTATCCTCAATGTCTTTTAAAAAGCTCGATTCCAGTTCTGAGCAGATTCTTTTACTATAAACAACGGCGATGATCTCAAAGTTCAAATCAAAACTCCTGGAATCCATATTCGCGGTTCCCACTATGGAAAGATTTTCATCCACCACCATGGTTTTGGCGTGAACGAACCCCTTTTTATAGAGATAAACCTTAACACCGCAAGCGATTAATTCGCCATAATAAGACCTGGAAGCTGCGTTCACAAATTTGGAATCGGATACTTCAGGCACCAGCAACCGCACGTCAATTCCACTCAATGCTGCTTTTTGAAGCGCATCCCGAATACTGTCGTTAGGAATAAAATAAGGGGAAGTGATATAAACTTTTTGCACAGCAGAAACAATTGCCGCAAAATAGGAAAGCATGATACTTGACCTGGGATAATCTGGGCCTCCCGCTACAACCTGCACCAGATCCTCTCCTTTCCCTTCGGCAACAAGAATTGGAAAATAATATCTATCCGCCTGAATATTTTCACCAGAACAAAAATTCCAGTTCGTGAGAAAATTAAATTGCAAACTGCTAACGGAAGGCCCTTCCAGTTTTATATGCGTATCTCTCCAATATAATTTTCCATCCTGTTTTTCGCCATTGATATATCGATCGGATACATTGATACCGCCTATGAATCCTACTTTGCCATCCACGACGATAATTTTTCTGTGGTCGCGATAATTTAGCCTGTTTGCAAAAAAGAATAATTTGATTTTATAAAAAGGAAAAACCTTCACACCCGCTTCACGCAATTGCCTTACCAGGCTCTTCTTTATTCCATGGCTTCCAAAATCATCATAAATGAATCGAACAGTAACTCCTTCTTTTGCTTTTCGCATTAAGATGTCAGCAATCTGTTTTCCAATTTCATCGTGATCATAGATGTAATATTCAATATGGATGAAATCTTTTGCTGCCTCAAGGCATTTCAAAACTTCCGGAAATTTTTTTTCACCATTTACAAGCAAGGTCGCTTTATTTCTGCTGAGTGGAGATCTTGACTCGTTAAGCAATAGCGTAACCATATCACTATGGCAAAGCAATTTCTCCTGTTCTTCCAATGCAATTTTTTGAGAAAAAGAATAATGCCGCTTTTCAATTTCTTCCATGAGTTTTGAATCGGCCACTATTTTGCGACTATACAATCTTTTTTTTCTGTAATTAACTCCAAAGCTGAAATAAATAATGCTGCCAAGTATCGGTATAAAAAATACGACAAGCAGGTAAGCCAGTGTTTTCGTGGAACTATGTGTATCTGCAATAACTTTGACAGCTGTAAAAAAAGCCAGACCAAAACTTAAGATTGCAGCAATTGTGGGAAGATATTCAAGCAGCTTATCGTGCATTCCCGGGGTCGATTTTTGTATTTACAATATAATGAATTTCGGGAGTTCATTTTAACACCTATAAACAAAAACCCTCCGAAATGGAGGGCTTATAAATTTATTTTGAGTGATATTAATTTGAAGATGCGGGTGCTTCACCTTTATCTTTTCCGCCTAATGAAAATCCTACGCCAAAACTGTAGAAGAAATGACTCGCAGTAGTTGATGAAGTCACTGCTACCCTGTATGCTGAACTAAACATGAGATAACCACCTTCACTAAGATTAATAGTAAAGCCTAGCCCTAGCGGTAAGTAGGCTCCATAATATCCCTTCCATTTGGAAGCTCCCACGCCCACTGAAGCATAAGGTGAAACCCAGTATTGATCAGAGAACAATTTAAAATTCAGATTTGCATCTGATTCAAGAAGCATCGCATTTTCGTTAGTTGTCTTATTGGGAATAGGATAAGTAACAGAAGAAATTCCAAGTCGTGCATTAAAATCGATAAAATCATTAAGCCCCTTCAAATAACTACCCGCGAGTCCTGAACTCATAGTATTAAGATTGTGCCATTGGTTATTATCAAGCGCCTTTGAAATAGAAGTGTTTTTTATGGCAGCCGCGGTTGCAAAATCGTGGAGCGTAAAATGAAAACCCAGGGAAGGCTTTTTCCTGTATTTGTTTTTTACTGAATTATCCTGAGTATATGATGCAGTTAAGATACCCAGGGCAAGGATCAATAAGACTGGTTTTCTCATAAAGCGTAGTTTGATGGTCGGAACAAAAATAAAGGGTTGAATGTAAAGAGTGAAATTATTATTTCTTAACCTGTGAATAAGTGGGACTATTACTAACTACTTCAACTTTCACTTTTGTAAGTCCCTGTCCAACATATCCTAATTTTTCAGCCGCACCTCTTGAAAGATCTATGAGCCTTTTATTTTTTGGATGCATCCTGTCTGTGATTTTTACAACCACAGTTTTCTTGTTTCGAAGGTTTGTTACTTTTACGTAAGTATTTAATGGAAGACCGTTATGAGCTGCGGTCATTTTTTTTTGATCAAATTTTTCTCCGTTAGCTGTTTTTCTGCCGTTAAATTTTCCGCCATAATAACTTGCAGTGCCATATTGTACCATTCCTGTAGGGGCGTGACGGGAAGTAGATTTCTTATCCTGGGCATTCGCACCATGATATAGCATGAGCAGGGGCAGTAGGCAAAATGTTATACAGGGTTTCATAGAGAGATATTGATTTTACAAATCCTTCGCTTATTTGGTACCGAAATACTTTTCGCGAAGAAATTTGTCTTCACCATAAACATCATCGTAAAAAACTATGTGCCCATTATTTCCTGCACACGTAAAGTACCTTATGTAAACCGGCAGCTTCTGCGAAAGTACCACTGTATGCTTTTCCTGGCGTTTTAACCAGGCCTGAAGCGTATCTGGCCGGTATGTGAGCGTATCGTTTCTGATCAAATATTTAGCCAATTTTTGCCATTGTTGCACCCTCACGCAACCGTGGCTGAGTGCGCGGTTACTCCTGCCAAACAAACCGCGGGCATTTGTATCGTGCATGTATACACTATACTTATTACGGAAATTAAATTTCATGATACCAAGCGAGTTATCATCGCCCTGTCTCTGCTTCAACAAATAGGGAAAATAATTTTTGTTTAGCTTTTTCCAGTTCACTTTATGGGGATCAATAATGCTGTCGTTTTTATCAACTACCATCAGATTTTCTTTCGCCAAAAAATCTACATTTTTTTGAATCTTGGGAAGCATCTCTTTAAAGATGATACTGTATGGCACGGTCCACTGTGGAAAGGTTACAAAATTGCTTATTTCACTGGTGAGTAGTGGCGTTCTTGTTGGTGGTTGACCAACGACAATTCTGGAATCAAAAATCAATGAATCCGTGTCCCATACCTGCATATGAAATTCAGGAATATTTACCCAAACATACCGTGTTGGCAATGTATCAGCCATGAGCTTATAACGGTCAAGGTTAATGGCAATTCGTTTAAATCTCTCAGGATCGGTATCATTCAATATTTTTACTATTTGCGGTCCAGCTATGCCATCAGGCTTCAATCCCTTCGCTATCTGCAATTTCTTAATAGCTGCTGCCATTTCGGCTGAATCCGCGGGCCTGGTATTGAAAGTAATATAGCTGCTTTCGAAAAGTCGTGTTTGAAGCTGATTGATAAATTTCATCGAGTCGGCAAATGGATAAACAACGTAAGTGTAAACGGTTCTATCCATCGAATCTAAAAATTTGGGTATTGCGTTCTTTAAAGCAACATAACCTTTAAGTTTAGGCTCCAGCGAATCCATCATTACAGTTAGATTATTGGCCGAAAGAATTTCATTCAAATAATCGTGACAAAATTCAGGAGTAAGAACTGAATCTTTTCGCAGGGTAATACTATCCCTGCCGAGTCTGCCATATTTCAAATCCTTAACCATTTTCATAAAGGCATCTGTAAACATTACATCAGCCCTGGACCAAAGTGCAGCATCTAACATTGCAGAAGAATCGCTCGTCATTCTTGAATAAATCGACTGCAACTGTTTGTAATGATAGTCGGACGGAAACAATCCGTAAAGTTCACTTTGTTTGATGAATTGAAATAAAGAGTCTGCATAAGGGAGCCATTGTTTTTCTTCGCTCCAGGTGCGGATATTTGCAGGTCTCGATTGATACCATGCATCCACTAACGGTTGCATGATCAGGCGGATGCTGTCATCGACCACACCATTATTTTCTGCGGCGTAAGAAAGAATCGCAGTGATGTTCTCTGGTACAGTGACATTAAGATCTTCAGGCTTTTTAACAACTTCTTTGGGCTTGGGTTTGGGTTTGGGTGTGATCGTGTTGCACGATGTATTCCACAACGCTAAAGAAACTAAAATTACGAGGGTTTGGGCACGCAAAATCCTTATCATAAATACTGGTAAATTCAAATCAAAAAGATGTACTATCTTCAAAAAGAGTGGAATGTAAATTGTATAATAATGACCAATATACCAAAAGCCCTTAAAATTACCATTTCAGCCCTTCTATTTTTTGCTTTTACTCCAATCTGCAGGGCTCAGCAATCTGATACGCTTCAGAAAAAATTGATCGTTCTAAACAAAACGAAAGATTACTTTCAATCAATACAAAATGATGCCGGGAAAAACATGATAAACATCAAAAAGAAAATCCCAGGAATCGTTTTGGATCTCCGTTATGCAACAGAAAATAATTTCATGCATCGTTTGATGTATCCAAAAGGCACCTCCACTACCTACTTCAGGGCCAGGGCCGCAGAAGCCCTGCTTAAAGTGCAGGATGAACTCATGGAAAAGGGGCTCGGACTTAAAATCTGGGATGCATATCGCCCTTATAGTGTAACAGAAAAGTTTTGGGAGCTTGTTCATGACGATCGATATGTTGCTAATCCTAAAACAGGGTCGGGACATAACAGGGGCATTGCTGTTGACCTCACCATAATTAATCTAAAGTCCGGCCAGGAACTAAATATGGGAACCGGCTTCGATAATTTTACAGACTCTGCTCATCATGATTTTGTAAACCTGCCCAATGAGGTTCTGGAAAACAGGAATATGCTAAAATCTTTGATGGAGAAAAATGGATTTAAAAAATTCGATACAGAGTGGTGGCATTATAGCTATGGAAATTCCGAAGACTATGAAGTGCTTGATTTCTCATTTGATCAGATGAAAAACATTTCTGCGAAATAATCAATAATTTTTTTGAATGAAGAATGGCTGGTTAGAAAACAAGAACATTGTGGTCATTGGTGGAACCAGTGGGATTGGACTTTCCGCTGCCAGGGCTTTTATTGCGCAATCGGCTAAAGTTGTAGTACTCTCCTTTGATCAGGACTCCTGTGAATCAGCCAAAAAAATTCTTGGAGAAAATGCCGTTATCATTTATGGCGATGCGAGAACTGCTGGTGTTGCCCAGGAGGCCATACAAACCTGTTCAAATAAATTCGGCAGTTTTGATGGACTATATCACGTTGCAGGAGGAAGTGGTAGGAAATGGGGCGATGGTCCTTTGCACGAACTCAGTCTGGATGGCTGGAACGCAACCATGGAACTTAACCTTACGTCTCTCATGCTTTCGAACCAGGCAGCTGTAAAATGGTTTCTTGAAAAAAAGAAGGCAGGAAGTATTTTGAATATCGCTTCTGTGCTCGCCTATGCACCTTCACCAAAATATTTTGCAACCCATGCATATGCTGCCTCGAAATCGGCAGCCATTGGCTTCACTAAATCCATTGCATCTTACTATGCAAAAGATAATATCAGAATAAATGTCCTTGCTCCGGCCCTCGTCGAAACTCCAATGTCTCAACGCGCAGCCACCGACGCAACGATCCGATCTTTCATTAAAACCAAACAACCTCTGGATGGCGGAAGAATTGGTATGCCCGACGATTTGGACGGGCTCGCAATTTATTTTATGTCCGATTACTCTAAGTTCACAACCGGACAAATAATTGCAGTCGATGGTGGCTGGTCATTAAGTGAAGGCCAAACGAACTGAAGAATTTTACACCACACTATATTTAAATAATTCGCAACTTGCGAAGTAATAAATAAGAATTGCATGAAGGCAGCAGTCATAGGAATTGATTTAGGTTGTACCAATATTAAAGGTGTTTTGTTGGACGATCAGGGGAATATTCTGGCTGATGTGCAAAAGGAAACTAATGAAAAAGACGAGGCACAATGGAAAACTTCGGTTGCCGAAATGGTTCATGGACTAAGAAAAAAAGCAGATGGAAAAGAGATCCCGGTTGGCCTGTCTGCGCCAGGATTGGCAGGAAAAGAAAACAATCGAATCGTATTGATGCCCGATAGATTGCCGGGGCTTGAAGAATTTATTTGGACTGATTTTTTGGGACTTCAAACTTTTGTAATCAACGATGCGCACGCCGCACTAATGGCTGAAGCCAGGTTTGGTGCTGCAAAAGGATTTCAAAACGTAGTATTGCTCACACTGGGTACAGGTGTGGGAGGCGGACTTTTAATACACGGTCAATTACAACAAGGTCTTCTGCAAAGAGCCGGACATTTTGGTCATGTGAGCCTCGATGCAGACAGCCATGAAGCCGATGTTACGAATATGCCTGCGAGCCTCGAGAATGCCATTGGAGATTTAACTGTGAATGCAAGATCGTATGGTAAGTATTCGTCAACCTATGAGTTAGTTCAGGCATACAAAAATGGTGATCCGTTGGCAACATACGTTTGGTTGCATTCAATCAAGAGACTTGCCATTGGATTATGTTCATTCATCAATATTATTTCACCCGAACTAATTGTTATTGGTGGCGGAATTTCGCGGGCAGGCAAAGATTTATTTGAACCGTTGAAGGAATTCATGGAGATATTTGAATGGAAAACAGCAGGAGTTCGTACACCGGTGGTGCCTGCAACTTTCAGTGAATTTTCGGGTGCCATCGGTGCAGGCGGATTTGCATTGCAAAAAACTTCTTCTTAATTTTTTTACATGGATGTGATACAGGATTATATTGATCGTTCCAGGGAAATTGTAAAGGTTGTAGAATCTCAAAAACAAAAAATTGCTGAGGCAGCCAAATGGTTTTCTCAAACAATACTTGCTGGCCGCATGGTTCATGTCTTTGGTTCGGGACATAGCAGGATCATGGTAGAAGAAATGTGGCCCAGGTATGGTTCATTTCCGGGATTCAATCCAATCGTAGAACTTTCGCTAACTTTTCATAACCTGGTTGTGGGTGCTAACGGTCAACGACAAGCGATGTTTTTAGAAAATGTTTCCGGACTGGCTGAAAGGATTCTTCGTAATTTTAATTTGAGTGAAAAAGATTCCGCTCTAATTATTTCGTCGAGCGGATGCAATGTGGTTCCTATTGAGATGGCCGAAGAATTTCAAAAGAAAAAAATCAAAGTAGTGGCACTCATTACTAAGCTGCATTCTGAAAAATCCACAAGCAAAAGGCAGGATGGAAAAAAATTAAGTGATTTTGCAGATTTGGTTTTAGACACGGGCGCTCCTGTTGGTGATGCTATGATTAAGATCCCGAATCTCGAGACTCCCGTTTCACCAGGATCCACACTGGGAGGAGTATTACTGGTTAACACGATTAAAGCTGAAGTAGCCAGATTACTTACTGAGGCCGGCCATCCTCCTATCGTTTTGAGTGGTACAGCAGTCGTTGGATCAGAAAAGGCGAAGGAATTATTCGAAAACGCTTATGATGAACACGCACACCGGCTTTCCTCTTTGTATGCTGAAGTAGGTAACCCAGGTTCAGGCCTCAAATAAAATTTTATGCAACCCATCCCCATTCGTACAACTGTAGTTGGAAGCTATCCATTTCCCGGATGGCTCGAATTTGCATCGCAGAATCTTTCTCAATTCGGCCCCGCTGATATTGAAGAAATGATTGAAGATGCTGTAATCGCTGCTGTGCATGATCAAACACAATCAGGATTAGATGTAATCACCGACGGTGAGCAGACGAGGCTTGATTTTAATTTGTCGTTTTATGGTTATATAAAAGGCATTAAAAGAAACGACAGTGAGACGAGAAAATTCGGCCCTGCCGCACATGATCAAAGAGGCAAACACAATATCGTTGACTTATTGATTGCGCCTGAAGGTTTGGGTGTTGTAAAAGAATTTCAGAGACTGAAAAAAGTTGCACCGGAAGGTCCCGTATTAAAAGCCAGTGTTCCGGGGCCATATACTCTAAGCGGAAGGCTTCTTCCAAATGAAAAATATAAGGATCGCTATGCTGTTACTGAAGCCTTACTTCCATTGATTAGAAAGGAGCTGGAAGATTTAGT
>PSRI01000232.1 GCA_003175935.1 Bacteroidota bacterium | reverse complement strand
AGTAAAGGATCAGTTGGACCATAAATTGGCCCGCCAGGAGGGAATGGCACATTTTGTAGATTTTCATCAGCCCTGGGCCGCTCTCCACTGTGGCCATAATTCATGTCGAAATCTTTACCAAAAGGATAACCCCCCACGCATTTTACATCCTTTTCATCGCCTAAATTTTTGTGAGCTACACCTGCCGGAATAACCAGGACATCTCCTTTCCGAAAAAATATTTTTATTCCATTTTCACCGCCCAGTATCAAAATACTTTGTCCCGAAATCGCAGCCATGACTTCGTGTGTATTACTGTGGTAATGATGGTAGGTGTAGATACCGCTAGTCCAGTTATTTGTCCAACCAGTTTTTTGAAACAAGCTCTTAATAGAATGTGCTGGAAAAATGGCAGGTATCTTAAGTGCCTGTTCATAATATAAAACAGGTAATGCGCTGCCCGGAAAAACTCCGTTCCCGTAAATTAGATATTGCACAGGTAAAGAAATCATTTGTCTAGAGTTGTATTTGCCTGATAGCGGCATTAAATAAAAAACCTCTAACACAACATTTTTGCACGCTGCAGAATTGCAGGCGGCTTGTAAATGAATTCATTCACAAGAAAAATATGTATTAGAGAAATTCAGAAATATTCTAATAAAGATTGTGCCATTTTGGAAATACTCTCTACACGAGAATATAATAAATATGAATTGAGCAATTTAATCCACGTAGTTATGGAGTCGCTCGTACAATTGCTCAATCCTTGCAGAAAAGTTGAACATTGAAGGTTGAAGGTTAAAGGTTAAAGGTTGCCTGCCTGCTCGCCTTCGCGAAGCTTGAGCGAAGCAAGGCCGGCAGGCAGGAAAGTTCAGCGTTCAAAGACAGTTTTGTCTAGGTACTAAGTACTAGGTACTAGGTACCTGGTACTTCCTTCTCATAAAATAAAAAATCCTTTGCAAGCAAAGGACTTTTTATTGGCGTATTCGAATTCTTACTCACTGTTGAGTGGCAGTCATCTGCCCCCTTATTTCTCCTCCGGGATTTGTTGCCGTTCCCATCGAATAGTACCAGTTTCCGTTTTTTAAGTCTTGTGCCTGCGCCGGTGTAAGATTCATTGTTCCGGAAAAACTTCCTGTTCCAGTCAGGTTTGATCCCATTGCCCAGGGAGTTCCAACAGCAGTGCCTGCGACTCCGGAAGCACCATTATAAAACCCGCCCGAAGTTGGACCGCCACTTAAACTGTCCCAGGTAGTAGTGTAGGTGAGCGTTCCATTATTAGGATTGTAGGTTCCGGTGATTTTTCCAGTTCCATTCCCGGTTACCGAAGGCACCATTTGCGCTCCATTTGCATTACCACTGATGGTATACATTCTCTGATTGTTGTTATGGTCTTTTTTGCAACTGCTAAATATAATAGCGCCACATAATCCAATCACTAACACTTTCTTAACAAGATTTGCTGTTTTCATACACTTCATTTTTTGATTTAATGATATCACATCACTTCACACTTTAATTGTTCAATTCTGATGCCTTTACGAAGAAAATTTTGATTGAATAATATTCGCAGGAAATGCAGGTGGTATGGTCATTATTCTCTACAAATCGCTATGAAATTACATTTTCGGGAACTTATTACCATGGTTGAAGGTTGCTGACTCGGGACCTCACGCCTGCCTGCCGGCCTTGCTTCGCTGCAGCTTCGCGAAGGCGAGCAGGCAGTCAATACCATTTATCTTGGTACTAAGTACTTGGTACTTTATAGTTTCAACATTGATTATTTATCCGGAATTTCTCATTTCAGTTTTCAATTGTTGGTGAGCAAAACTGTGTAAGATTTTTCCACATTTATCTAAATAATAAATGTGATTCATGCATTTGAAGTACAGAAACTGTATCTTACAGTACATGTTGAATTGTAATTCTCCCAACATTGTTTATACATCTCCACAGTTTTTTATTTCCTTTTAGCTGATGAAAATTGTTACTGACTACTGGATGAAATGAAATCTTCATTCCGACCCTGAGTGTATTTTATTTTTCACTTCCATAATCGTTTGATATGGCCCGGCTTTATATTCCTAATACTACCATACAATTTATTTATAACGGCAAGAGGTATAACTGCTACATTACGGTTATCCGTTTGGGTAAGAAAGCAGTCTTGCGCATATACAAAGTTGATAATCCTATGAATGAGTTCAATTTCTTTGAAGTTGAGTCCTGGTTTTCTCCACACTCAAACATGTGTCACTGGACAGGGAAAAATATGGATAAAGATTTGGCTCAGGTAATTGGAACTGCTATTGAAAACAATCCCGAATTATTTAAGTATGTTCTGGGACAGATTCAATAAAATCGATTATTCGGCCCAGGGATCTAATACAACTTTCACGCAGTTATCTTCTTTATTTTTAAACATTGAATATCCATCAGAAATTTTGGATAGAGGTAGTCTGTGTGTGATAATGTCGTTCAATGTTACTTTACCTTCTTCTACAAACTTTAACAGCTTATCGATATACTTATGTGCTGGAGCCTGCCCTCCTTTGAGTGTTAGACCCTTATCAAAAAACTGACCAAGTGGGAAATTATCAAAAGTAGTTCCATACACTCCAAGAACAGAAACAACTCCACCGCGACGGACAGCACTCATACATGCTTCTAATACTTTTGGTGATCCTTTTTCCATATGGATCATTGCTTTTGCTTTATCAAGAATTGTTCTGTCGGGTTCGAAGCCTACAGCGTCTATGCAAACATCAGCTCCTCTATTATCAGTAGCTTCTCTAATTTGATCAATTACATCTTTGTCTTTTGGCCCTTCCCACAAAATGCATTCTGTATTTGCTGCTTTCGTGGCCATTTCAAGGCGATAAGGAACCGTGTCAACTATAATAACGCGTACGGCCCCACGCAGCCATGCACTTTTTGCAGCCATGATGCCAACCGGGCCTGCGCCAAATATAGCAACGGTTTCCCCGCCTTTTACGTTTGCCCAATCGACTCCTGTGTATCCTGTAGGAAATATATCTGTAAGAAATAAAACCTGTTCATCCGTTAAATGATCAGGCACAATACGAGGACCATAATCTGCATACGGAACTCTTACATATTGAGCCTGACCTCCATCGTAACCACCATACAGGTCCGTATAGCCGAACAATGCTCCGCCTTTTTCTTCTAATAATCCGCCTTCTGGTCCGTAGTGAGATGGATTGCTATTTTCGCAATGCCCGGGCAATTGGTGCAGACAGAAAAAACAATGGCCGCACGCGATAGGGAAAGGCACTACAACGCGATCCCCACGTTTCAAATTTTTCACTGCCGGCCCGGTTTCTTCTACAATACCCATAAACTCATGTCCCAGCACCATGGGCCTTGGTTGGGGTATTCCCCCACTATAAATATGCAGGTCGCTTCCACAGATTGCTGTTGCTGTAACCTTGAGTA
The DNA here is from genome assembly GCA_003175935.1 of Bacteroidota bacterium. Lineage (GTDB taxonomy): Bacteria > Bacteroidota > Bacteroidia > Chitinophagales > Chitinophagaceae > PSRI01. Next base: position 4,658 of record PSRI01000232.1, on the reverse strand, counting down.
TCATATCACGTTCGCTTTTCAATTCGGGATCCTTAACATTGTCGCACGTGACTTTACCCGGGCCATGTATTACTGCAGCTTTCATTTTGTTTGATTTAGTATTTTCTGAATTTTGTTCGCAAAGTTTCGAAGAGTGATTCTGACTATTTGGATCTGTCCACTGGCTCTTGTTTTTTGGACATGGTGTCTGCGGCCTTACTATCTGTCATCACATTGCTTGCCGCTACTGTCATTTTATTTTTGAATCCTGAAATGACTTTATCATCACCTCGCATCAAAGCCTCGTAACCGTCCTTGGCAACCTTAGCAGGATCCGCCAGGTCATCTTCATCCTGTACTGCCTTTGATTCAAGCATTCCTGCCTTATTAAAAAAATCTGTATCAGTAGTACCTGGCAAAAGAGCAGTAACTGTGATATTCATTTCTTTTAATTCGCTGTGGAGGGCTTCTGAAAATGATTGGATGAATGCTTTGGTTCCGTGATAAACAGATTGCCAGGGCCCAGGTGCTTTACTTGCGATTGAAGAAAGGTTGAGGATTTTTCCTTCCCCCCGCTCTAACATTCCAGCGAGAAATTTTTTGGTGAGAACAACAAGAGAACAAATGTTCAATTGGATAATGTCCAACTCCCTATTGATATCCGTATCCTTGAATAAACCATACTGGCCCTGACCAGCATTGTTCACTAAAATATCAACGACCCAATTTTTTTGGGTAACCGTATCATATAATTCAAATGCTGCATTGGGTTCGAAAAGATCTTTTTGCAGTCCGATAACTTCTACGTCGGACATCTGCAGTTGGTTTACTGCTGTTCTCAATTCCAATTCGTCCCGGGCAACAAGAATTAAGTTGTGACCGTTTGAGGCAAATATTCTTGCCAATTCAAATCCAATTCCCATTGACCCACCTGTAATTAAGGTATAAGTTCGATTTTGATCATTCATATAATATGTTTTTAAATGAAGAATAATTGGAAAAAGAGTTTTTTGCAAAGCATATGCCTTCAGAAAAAATGAATTGCCAGCATAAGTATTACTTCGTTCGAAAAATTGCTCAATGCTTTAGAGGAACCGATACAAAAATTCCCCAACACAAATTCGTTCATTCTGTTTGGTAGAAAAGTTGAAGAAGTGCGGCGTGTTATTCAATGAATTTTTAAACGGAGACTATGAAGAAACGGTGGATTACTCAGCTTCCAGGGATTAGATGGGTTAGAAGGCATCATTTTTGAAATTGCATTTTCAATGAAAAAGACTACCCGAAATAAAATATCAATTAAGAATGTGGATTCTGAAATAGTGCGTGAAAAAAAAATTACCCAGGGTATACGTGCCTTTCAACAACGGCCATCGGCCCAAATGTTTTCCACTGAATCTATTTATTCAATTGGTGCCAGGGAAATACACGAATTATTTTCCAGGTTTACTGCTGATATCATAAAGTTGGACGTGAAGTTCACGCGTTAGGCAAGGAAGCTCAATCCATAACTCTCTTCATTCAGAACATCCTGCCAACTTTCAATCAGGTGCTTGTAGGCTCCGCCTACAGGCATTATTTTTCGATCCAAATCAAAGAGCCCAAGTTCATTCACAACGCCTGCATTTTCCCGCAAAGCAGAATCCCAATCCACCTGGTGCAATAAACTGTACCAGGTAAATCCAATGATCGGAATTCCATCGTGCTTGAGGCGATGAACATTTGCCCATTGCTTCAATAACCATTCTTTGCTCGCCGGCATTTTTAAATTGGTTTCCGTATGCATGATGGGCAATTTGTATCTGCGGTAGTATTGATTTGTGATGACGTAATAACCAAAAATTTCTCCTGCAGCTTGTGTATGACCATTCGGAAAAACAAGATGTTCGTTTGTTATGTAATAATCATTTCCCATGATGCATTTAGCCTTAATTTGATTTTCTATAAACCAGTTATATTCTTCAGCCTTCATTCCATTGTCAAGAAGATATTGATACATCGGAACGCTAAGAGGATAACCATAAGTGAGATCCAGAGATAAAAATCTTTTCTGGTTCAGAAACCTCGCAAGAGGAAGGGCCTCAGGATCCATAGCATGAAAATATTCTGAAGATTCGCTTTGTATGAAAACTGCATCGGGTTGCACTTTCAAAATCGCGTGCATGGCCATTACATTTGCTTTGCATAAATTTTTGAGAGCAGTTACAAATGCTTTATCAGATTGCAGGCATTCATTCCACCAGCCGTACTGTGCAGAGAACATGGCCGCAATAAAAATTTCATTAATAGGTGTGTATAAAGTGAGAGTAGGAAATCGTGTAGCAAAAGCTTTTGCATATTCCGCCAGGAACGCCGGAAATTCCGGATTTTGAAAATTCTCCATCCAGTCCGGAACTCCAAAATGGCACAAATCCACAATAGGAGTAATGCCTAATTCCTGCAGTTTGCCAAATGTTCGGTCACTAAATTCCCAGTCATATTTACCAGCGGCCAAATGAGTTTTATAATAGGGTGGGCCGTATCTGAGGTATTCAATTTTTAATTGTTTCACCAGTTCAAAATCTTCCTCCCATCTTTCATAGTGAAAAGTTTTCGCCATTTCGTCCACTCTAAATTTGGAACCGTCTGGTAATTTGATCGTAGGATAACTATTTTCCATACCGGTAGCGAACATAAATTTGTTGAGACTCATGTTGATGGATTAAGCGCTATATTCTCTAAAATACCTTTGTAATGCATTTTCAAGTGAGGGAAGAGGGCGAGATCTTTCTGTATCCAGTACACTGTATGCCGGCCTTCTTGCTTTCCACTCCATTTCTTTTGACGATAAGGGAACAATTCTGTAATTACTGTATTTGGTGAATGAAGCAACTAATTGCGCTAACTGAAACCAGCTCACTGAGCCATCATTAGCGATATGCCAAATCCCTTGCGATTTATCAATTAGCAGGTCCAATGAACGATGCACAAGGTCGGGCACGTAAGTAGGAGAAATAAATACATCGTTCACCGTTCTGAAAATTTGATTCGACCTCAGAGCTTCCCAAACTGCAAAAACAAAATTGTATCGATCCCATGGACCAAAAAAACTGCTGGTTCTTATAATTAATGCATCTTTTGCCATTTGGCTGACACGCATTTCCCCCTCCCGTTTACTTAATCCATAAACATTTAATGAAAATGGAGGATCGGATTCTACGTAAGGAATTTTTTTCTGCCCATCAAATACCATATCTGTCGAAAACGTCATGAGCTGCAACCCGCTTAAATGACAAATACGCGCTAATCTTTCGGGACCGAATGCATTTATCTGGAAACATTTCTCATGGCAACCTTCAGCGTCATCAACCTTTACAAATCCTGATGTATTGATAACTGCCCAGGGTTTTATTCTGTCAATATGTTGCGAAAGTGATAATTCACTACAAATATCAATTTCCGACTGGCTAAGTGCGACATAGGGTATTTTTCTTAAGTTGCATATTTGCTGAAATGCAAACGCGAGGGTGCCTTTTTTTCCAATAATTAATACAGGTTGCTGTTTTTTTCTTTTGTCTGTTTTTTCTTTCGCCCACCAGCCAGCCTGATTTAATAGTGGATGTTTGAATTTTTTGTTTTTGGAAAATTGTTTAACCAGTGTACAAAGCGCTGTTGTTCTTAATTTCCCCTTATTTGAAATTTCGAAAACTCCGGATTCATAATGTCCCAGGTTTTTAGTAAGCAAACTGTTCCAATCGTATGCTCCCAGGAGTGACCAGGCAGTTACAGCTTTTACGTCTATGTTTTGCAAACGCAATTGAGTACAGGAATTCCAAACTTCCTGAAGCCACCTCATCTGTTCCTCCCTGGTACAATGAAGATGGCATTCTGTAATTGCGATCGGCGTTTGGTATCGATTCCAGGTTTCTCTTAGTAAACTTTTAATTCCCTTCATTTTTTTTACACGTACTGCTTCTACGTCAACATATTGATGAAAAGAATTTTTTCCTATTGCATGTGACGGAAATAATTCCAAATGCTCATCCAGGTACCTTTCAGAAGTAACATAATAATTGCAGCCAATGATATGCGGCGGAGAAAAATTTGTGGAGAAAAATCCGAGAACCTTCTCCTTAATTCCTGAATCCAAAAAATATTGCCACATTACATGATTTGGATTGAATTTGCCAAATAAAATATCCCAGGTGAGCCAACGCCGGTGGTTTTCAAAATTCGCCTGGTATTTCATTGTGGGAGTGCTATGAATATAAGTGAGATCTTCAGTTTGTACCAGTTTGGCGTTAGGATTAACTTCCTTAATGGCTTTCCATGCAAGTATCGTCGCTTTCAATTCATTTAAGAACATCCTGGTGAAACTGAAATCATTGGTATGATGTGGATACCAAAAACCGTATAATCCGGAAAATCTCGCAGTAGTAAGAGGTTCATTAATGGGAGTATAATAATCAATCCATGGGAATTTTCTGGCAACCTGAAATGCATATTCCGCAAACCTTTGGGGAAAATTCGGATCAGCCAGGTTAGTAAAGCTTGGTCCCGACCCATGATGCAGGAGTCCTACGATTGGTTCAATTCCTGAATTGCTGATCTTGTTCAACTGAAATTCGGAGCGATTCCAAATAATCTTACTTTGTCGATTCGGTTGATGAATTTCCCAAAGCACAGGATATCGCAATTTT
>PSRI01000141.1 GCA_003175935.1 Bacteroidota bacterium | reverse complement strand
GATAATGGCTATGATATTTCCGATTATGAATCCATCGACCCGTCGTATGGAACGATGGAGGATTTTGAAACCTTTATAGATGAAGCACACCGAAGAAAGATCCGGGTGATTGTAGATTTAGTTCTCAATCACACGTCTTCTGAACATCAATGGTTCAAAGAATCAAGATCAGCAAAGCATCATCCAAAACGGGATTGGTATATTTGGCGGGATCGGCCGAACAATTGGGAAGCGTTTTTTGGCGGACCGGCGTGGGAATACGATGAGTTGACTGAACAGTATTATTATCATGCGTTTGCCAAAGAGCAGGTTGATTTAAATTGGGCGAATCCGGACGTTAAGAAGGCCATGTTCAATGTGATGAAATTTTGGCTCGAAAAAGGAGTAGACGGTTTCCGCCTCGATGTCATCAATTTTTTAAAAGTGCATGATCAGTTTCAGGACAACCCATTTGATGAAGAAAAACAAGAACAAGTCCATTTGTATGATAAAGATCAACAAGGGATTCTGGCTGTTATCGAAGAAATTGCCGGCTTTGTTCATCAATATCCTGATAAATTCCTTGTTGGTGAAGTAGGTTCAGAGGATCTGGAGATTCTGAAACGGTATTCCGGGCTTCATAAATTGGATGTTGTGTTTAATTTTAATATAGGTAGTATTGCAGAATTTGATCTTACTAAGCTTTTTCAACAATTGTCAGCAACAGAACAGGCCTATGATCCCTATCAAATCCCAACTTTATTTTTCTCCAGCCATGATATGTCAAGACACATATCCCGGTTTGGAAATGATGAAGACAGAGCTAAACTGGTAGCTGCTTTAATGCTGACAGCGAAAGGGGTTCCATTCATCTATTTTGGCGATGAAATTGGGATGCGGGATTGGATCACAGATGATATCAACAAAATGAAGGATGTCCAAGGGATCATGGGGTATCAATTGGCATGTAAAGCTGGAAAATCACATGATAAGGCGTTAGCGATTGCGAATGAAAAATCACGCGATAAATCCCGTACCCCGATGCAGTGGAATGCGGGGAAATATGTTGGTTTCTCCGAGCACGAACCATGGATTACGATTCCGAATGATGCCAACAAGGTGAATGTGGAAGGACAGCAGGACGATCCCGATTCGATGCTTAGCTTTTATAAAAACCTTTTAAAAATAAGAAAACAGCACTCATGCCTCACCCAGGGTGTGTATGAGTATTTAAATAATGCTGACGGATTACTTACTTTCATAAGAAACGATCAAACCGAAAGAATTTTAGTGATGTTCAACTTCGCTGACCACTCAAAAGCAGTTGAAATCGATGATTGCTTTTCAACCTTGCTGCTTTCAAACAAGCGGAAAGCATTTGATGGGAAAGAAATTCTTGCAAATGAAGTGTTGATCGTAAAGGAGGAGACAGGAAAATGACTTTAGTAAAAGGCAATGTCAAAACCTGTGAACAGTTATTAAATGAGTTTGCAGCAACACCAACTAATCCTGTAAAGATTGTTTTCACTGGCATTGGTGACAAGGATGTTTATAATATCACCGCCCCATTTGAAGAGGAAGGTGAACTGGTGATTGCAGGACGGACAGAGTCGAGGGACAGTGAACATTCCAATGTCTACTTTTTTGTTGAGAGAAATGGCGAGTGGGTTCCGCGTGAGAATTGCCCTGTTCTGGAATTGCAGGATCCTTTTTTTACAAAAATAGCGGGAGAACTTGTGTTAGGCGGAGTGCAAATTTTCCCGCATCCGACGAAGGAAGGGGCTCTTGGCTGGCGGACGGTTTTTTACAAAGGTTCTTCCATCAACAGTTTAACGGAATTTGCCAAAGGACCGGACGGAATGAAGGATCTTCGCCTTGTAGAGCTGAAAGATGGCAGCATCGGGGTATTAACGAGACCACAGGGTGAAATAGGAGGCCGCGGAAAAATTGGCTGGACCCGGATCTCTTCTTTAGATGAGCTGACCATTGAGGTAATCAACGATGCTCCGCTGATCGAGGGTCAATTTATTGATGAGCAATGGGGCGGAGCGAACGAACCGCATCTGTTAGCAAATGGGCTTGTTGGTGTTTTGGGGCATATTGCCTCCTTTGATCAGGAGGGAGACCGTCACTATTATCCAATGGCCTTTGCGCTGGATCCCGAAACAGCAGAGGTTTCTGATATCCAGTTAATTTGTGCACGAAAATATTTCCAGCCGGGGCCGGCAAAGCGTCCGGATTTAGTGGATGTTGTGTTCAGCGGAGGATTAGTCCGCAACGTGGATGAGGGTAAGGCTGTTTTATATGCAGGTATTAGTGATGCTGAAGCCCAGAAAATTACCATAGATGACCCGTTTTTGCGATTTGAACGTTAAAAAGGAGAGGAATATAGATGAAGGTATATAGATATGAAGAAAACCCGTTGGTAACCCCTGAAAGTGTAAAGCCGTACCATGATCATTTTGAGGTCATTGGTGCTTTTAATGCTGGCGTAACCACCTATGAAGATGAAACGATTATGCTTCTTCGTGTCGCTGAGCGTCCAATTAGTGAGGATTCAAATATGGTGAAAGCGCCGATTTATAATCCTAACACAAATAAATTGGAGATTTTAGAATTTCGCCTCGATGATCCAACGTATGACTTTTCTGATCCTCGTGTGATTCGTGAAAATGGATCGACCCAAGGATTTAAGTATTTAACATCATTGTCTTATTTACGAATCGCCAGAAGCAAAGATGGCCATCATTTTACGATCGATGATCAGCCATTTGTTTACCCTTCGAATGAACTTGAGATTTTCGGTGTGGAGGACCCAAGGATTACGAAGATAGATGATACATATTATATCTATTTTAGTGCGGTCTCACCTGTGGGTGTCGGTGAATCACTGGTTTCTACGAAGGATTTTGTCACAACGGAGCATCATGGAATGATTTTTGCGCCTGAAAATAAAGACGTATTAATTTTCCCGGAAAAAATAAATGGAAAATATTATGCACTGAATCGGCCTGTACCAAAAAGTGTGGGGGCACCAGAAATTTGGATTTCCGAATCTACTAATCTTGTTCATTGGGGGAATCATAAATATTTACTAGGGTTGCGTGATGGAATGTGGGACAGCGGCCGTATGGGCGGTGGAGCTGTGCCGATTAAAACGGAAAAAGGCTGGCTTGAGCTTTATCACGGCGCGTCGAAAGATGACCGCTATTGTATGGGAGCTGTTTTGCTGGATCTAGAGGATCCAACAAAAGTACTAGCCCGAACAGATAAGCCAATTTTAGAACCGGAAGCCCCTTATGAGATTGAAGGATTCTTTGGAAATGTTGTCTTCTCATGCGGTGCGATTGTCGAAGGTGATATTGTGAAAATGTACTACGGTGTCGCGGATACCTCGATGGCTTGTGCTGAATTAAGCTTGCAAGAAATCTTAGATTCCTTGATTTATATAAAATAGTACTAACAGGCCAAAATTGTTTTGCGATTTTGGCCTGTTATCTGAATGAACAGGCAGGTGCCATTTCAATGAAACTGAATGATAACTGGAAAATACGACAATTTGATGTTGGTGACGCTCGTGACCTTGAAGTCGCTTCACCTGAATATATTGATTATTTTTGGATGACGGCCTCTGTCCCTGGAGATGTTCATTCCACTCTCATTGAACGGAAACTGATTGACGATCCTTTTTATGGACATAACGATTTGAAATGTCAATGGGTGGAAGAAAAGGTATGGTGGTATCGAAGTACATTTGAATTTAGTGAAAACGTGGAAAAAGAAGACCGCTATGAGTTGATTTTTGAAGGACTTGATACCTTTGCTACGGTTTATTTAAATGGAAATGAACTTGGGTCAACGGAAAATATGTTTATCAGCCATACATTTGATGTTACGCGTGAGCTGCGGCAAGGGAAAAATGTCTTAGCGGTAAAATTTGACCCTGTGCATGTCCATGTGAAAGACAAGGTGCAATATTATTGGTCCGGATTTAGCAAAAAAAGAATTTGGACACGGAAGGCACAAAGCCATTATGGCTGGGATTGGGGCCCGCGCTTGGTTGCTGCGGGGATTTGGAAGGATGTCCATTTAGAGAAAAGGACTTGTGCAAAAATCGATCATGTTTTTGCCAGAACCACATCGATTACATCTGATACAGCATGTGTAGAAATTGATGTGAAAATCGATTCCTTTGCGAAAGGAAAAGAATATACCATTGCTGCGAACCTTACGTATGGAGATGAAAATTTTTCTGGATTGGTGAAGGTGGAACGTAGTAAAGCAACAGTGAGATTGGAAGTAGCCAATCCAAAGCTATGGTGGACGCACGATATCGGAACACCGAATCTGTATCAGTTAACAGTTGAATTATCTGCGGATGGCGAAAGAATCGATGAAAAGACGAAGAGCTTTGGGCTTCGAACCATTGAGGTGCGGCAGAGAGATGAAGCGGGTAACTACAGCTTTACGTTTGTCTTAAACGGAGAAAAAGTTTTTGCAAAAGGGGCCAATTGGATTCCAATTGATAGCTTCATCGGGGCGGTTCCTGATTCGCGGTATAAGCATCTGATCAGGATGGCAAAGGATGCGAATATGAATATGCTCCGCGTGTGGGGCGGGGGTATCTATGAAAAAGATGTGTTTTATGAGGAATGTGATCGGCTTGGAATTTTGGTCTGGCAGGATTTTATGTTCGCTTGTGCCCTTTACCCTGATTACAATAAGAACTTCATGGAGAATGTTCGTGAAGAAATTATCCATGTGGTGAAACGCTTGCGCAATCATCCTTGTTTAGCAATTTGGTGCGGCAACAATGAAAATGATTGGTTGTATGAAGCTTTGTTCGCTTCAGGGGAAATTCCACATCCGTTTTATGGCGAAAAAATTTATCATGAATTGATGCCGGAACTATTGGAAGAACTTGATCCGACAAGGCTCTTTTGGCCAAGTTCCCCATTCGGCGGCAATGATCATAACTCCAGGGAACAGGGGGATACCCATAACTGGCAGGTGTGGCATGGAAATATTGAACCGCGAACGTTTGGCGAACTGCAGCGGGTTAATTACAGTGTCGAAGGACTTTCGTTTAAAAATTTCAAACAGGATACAACGCTATTTGCGAGTGAATTTGGCATGCATGCCTCCTCTAACCGCTATACATTGGAGCGGAATATCCCGAAGGATCAATTTTTCTGGGGTAGCGAAGAGATGGCGTACCGTAACAAGGATATTCATCATCCAAAGGGTATCTTGTTAATGGAAGGGTACACGGGGGTCCCAACCAATTTGGAAGAATATATTTCTTTTTCGATGCTTACGCAAGCAGAAGGGTTGAAATATGGAATTGAACATTACCGCCGCAATAAGCCACATACAAGTGGTGCGTTATTTTGGCAGTTAAATGATTGCTGGCCCGGAACCAGCTGGTCTGTTATTGACTACTATTTACTGCCGAAGGCCTCCTATCATTATGCTCGGAAATTTTACAGTCCAATTCTGCTGTCGATCGATCATGAGCCAGGAGAAGCTGTTAACGTCTGGGTTGTGAATGACCGATTGGAGTCTTATCAGGATGATCTTGAATTAGCAGTTTACGACTTTCATGGACGGAAAGTTTTTTCAAAAGAGTGGTCGGTAATGGTTGAGGCGAATGCTTCAAGAAAAATCGGTTTTGTATCGGAAGAGGAAGCACTCGCCGGATTGGCACCTGAAGAGGCAGTCATGGTGCTCCGTTCAAAAACCTATGAAAATATTTATTATTTCCGTGACCAAAAGGATTTGAGTTTGGAAAAAGCGGAGTTAACGGTTGATGTGAGGGAGAATGAAATCATCATTTCCACGAATGTCCTCGCGCGAATGGTCACGATTGAAATCGATATGGAGCAGCTGATCTTCGAAGACAATTTCTTTGATTTATTGGCAAATGAGACCAAAGTGATTAAGGTTGAGCAGGCACAAGGAAAAGAAATTCCTTGGGAAACGTTAAGAATCAAGGCGATAAATAGTGAAGGGATGATTTGAATGAAAGCAGCGGTGTTGCAAGGAAAAAGACAAATGGATGTATTGGATTGGAAAAAACCAGTACCTGGACCATTTGAAGTGGTTGTTAAAGTAAAAAGCTGTGGGATTTGCGGGACGGATCAGCATATTTATCATGGCCATCCCGGCTCTGCGGAAGTTCATCCCCCGATCGTTCTTGGTCATGAATTAGCGGGTGAGGTCGTTGAAATAGGTTCGGGGGTTTCTGGTTTGCAAACGGGTGACCGGGTATCGATTGATCCGAATATTTATTGCGGAACATGCAGGTACTGCCGAAATAATCAAGCCCATTTATGTACAAACCTTCAAGCAGTTGGTGTAACAAGAGATGGGGGTATGGGTGAGTATTGTTCAGCACCGGCGGCTAATTGCTATAAGATCCCTGATGAAATGACGTTTGAAGAAGCGGCGCTTGTTGAACCATTGGGCTGTGTGCTGCATGGGTTTAAGAAACTTCAGTTGACATCATTGAGCCATGTACTCATCATTGGAGGCGGCTTTATCGGCCAGTTGTTTTTACAATTGGTCAAACATCAGAATGTCAAGTCGATTACGGTTAGTGAACCGGCTGAACATAAGAAAGAGCTTCTCTATCGGTTGGGTGCGGATGAAGTGGTGCATCCGCTAAACAGTTCTGAATTGGAAGCAGATGTCGTCATTGAATGTGTTGGACGGAAGGAAAGCATGGAATTGGCTGTGAAATCAGCTGCAAAAGGAGGACAAGTGCTTCTTTTCGGAGTCGCTTCCCCGGAAACTGTCATTTCCGTTTCACCATTTGATATTTTTTCAAAGGAACTATCCATTAAAGGATCGTTTATTAACCCCTATACGCACGAAGAGGCCATTTCTTTGATTGCTAAACATGTGGTAGATGTTCAATCATTGATCTCACACCGGTTTTCGTTGAGTGAGCTTCCTGAGGCAATGGCTGACTATCTGAGTCTTGGGGTTTCAAAGGGGATTCTGAATCACTAAAACGATATAGGGTGAAGGGGTTATGGCGGAACCTTTTTTAAAGGGAGAATAAATAGATGTACTCCATTTTTAAGTCTTTTTCTTCAGAATTAAAATTTTATTTAATGATGAATGCCCTTTTTTCATTTGGGGGGAATTTATCTGGTGTGTTTCAAAGTGTTTTTTTATGGAAGTTAGACAAAAGCTATTCCTTGCTGGCTTACTTTAGTATGTATTGGTCGTTGGCGATTATTCTTTTCTTCGGACTTTGTGCATGGGTTGCCAGGAAAACCAGCCCGTTGTATACGATGCGTTTAGGGTTTGTCTGTTACCTTATCACCTATCTGATTATGCTTATTTTTCATCAAACATTAAGTGAGCATATTTTTCTATTAGGGGTTGTCAATGGGTTAGCCATGAGTCTCTATTATGTCGGTATGCATATGGCTGTATTAGATTTAACAACGAATGATAAGCGGGATCAGTTTTTGTATGTTCAAGGTATTCTGTTTACGGTTGGGGGAATGGTGGCGCCGCTTCTATCTGGGATCATCATCTCCCAATTGGAGGGAATGGTCGGCTATTATGTTGTGTTTATCGCCACCTGCGTATTTTTTATCTTAGCCTTTTTTGTTTCTTTAAGGGTAAAAGTAAGGCCCGTTGCCTCCAAAAGCTTTTTTTGGGAAGTTGTCAAACATCCGTCTGCTGAATGGAGAAAAATGTATAAAGTAATGTTCGCTGATGGAATTGTGTCAGGGGTTTATACGACCTTCTTAATTACGATGATGACATTTAAAGTGGCAGGCGGGGAATTCAGTTTAGGCGTCTTTAATACAGCAGCGGAAATTATCTCCATGCTGGCATTCTACGCATTGGCAAAATACTCAATCCCGGATTATCGAATCCGTATATTTGCGATTGGATCCGTTGGCATTCTATTAGGGTCTGTATTAATCTCAACTTTCCCAATGATCGTAACATTGGTGCTTTTTGCGATTATCCAACCAGTTTCGATGAATATGATTTCTACTTCTATGAATGCTATGATTTATGCATCGATTGAAAAGGATCCGCAATATAAAGAAAAGCGCCTGGATTATATCATCATAAGAGAGATTCCACTTGGAATTGGGCGAATCATTGGGGTGGCAATGTTTTTGGCGATGAGGCAATACTTTGATATTGAGAAGCTGTTGCCCGTTTCGTTTAGTATTTTTCCGCTCGTTTATATGGTTATGATTCCTTCATTGTATTTTATTTGGAAAAAACCAAAGACGATTTGATTATGAATTGGAGGTAGGAAAAGATGTTAGGTGGAATTGAAGCAGGTGGGACGAAGTTTGTATGTGCGGTTGGTGATGAGAATGGTGCGATTATCGATCAAATCAGAATTCCCACAACCTTACCCGAGGAAACGATTCAAAAGGTAATTGAGTTTTTTAAACAATATGATATAAAAGCACTGGGAATCGGTTCATTTGGACCTATTGATATCAATCCGGAAAGTCCAACATACGGGAATATTACTTCAACGCCAAAACCTGGATGGAGGGATTTTCCTTTTGTTTCATCATTAAAGGAAGCTTTCTCGTTTCCGATTGGTTTTCATACAGATGTAAATGTTGCGGCACTGGGAGAGGCTACCCTTGGCGCTGCAAAAGGTTTGGACAGCTGCTTGTACATCACCGTAGGAACAGGAATTGGGGCAGGGGCAATCATTCAAGGCAAGCTTTTACAAGGGCTTTCTCATCCTGAAATGGGACATATTCTTGTAAGGCGGCACCCAAATGATCCATACCAGGGAAAGTGCCCGTTTCATCATGATTGTTTAGAAGGCCTTGCCTCGGGTCCTGCGATTGAAGACCGCTGGGGAGAAAAGGGTGAAAACCTGGTCAACCGAGAAGAAATTTGGGATTTGGAAGGATATTATATCGCTCAAGCCCTTATGCAATATATCTTAATCCTTTCTCCTAAAAAAATTATCCTCGGCGGAGGGGTTCCACACCAACAAGAGGTCTTTTCTTCTATTTATAAGTATTTGAATGAATTGATGAAACAATATGTCTCTTTACCAGAACTATCTGAGTATATTGTTAGCCCTGGATTGGGAGATGCTGCCGGAATTACTGGAGCGCTAATCCTTGCGAACCGTACTCTTAAAGAATATAAGTCTAAGACATTGTAAAGTAACTGCTACCCAGACGGTAGAGGCTTTCATTTTATAAAGAAACAGCTGGAGGTGCCAATCATGCAACCATTATTTTTAGAGCCAGTTTTTAAAGAGAGAATTTGGGGAGGGACCACTCTAAAAAAAGAGTTTGGTTATGAGATTCCATCCGAACAAACAGGAGAATGCTGGGCCATTTCTGCTCATCCCAATGGCCCGTCCGTGATTAAAAATGGACCATTTGCCGGGATGACCTTGGACAAATTGTGGAGTGAACAACCTAAGCTATTCGGAAATCCGGAGGAAAAGGTGTTTCCGCTGCTATCGAAAATCTTGGATGCCAATATGGATTTATCGGTTCAGGTTCATCCGGATGATGCCTATGCCATGGACCATGAAAATGGTGAATTAGGAAAAACAGAATGCTGGTACATTATTGACTGTAAAGAAGATGCTGACATGATCTTCGGTCACAGTGCCCTAACAAAAGAGGAATTCATCGAGCAAATTGGGAATGGAAAATGGAATGAGCTGCTGCGCCGCGTGAAAATCAAGTCTGGCGACTTTTTCTATGTTCCAAGCGGGACGATTCACGCCTTATGCGAAGGGACGCTTGTTTTGGAAACACAGCAAAGCTCGGATACGACATACCGTGTTTATGACTATGACCGTAGGGATGCAGAGGGGAACCTAAGGGAGCTGCATTTAGAAAAAGCCATTCATGTTACGACTGTGCCGCATCAGGATTCCGATGTTACTCCGAAGGTGGAGAAGAGAGAGGGCGTAACCGTAACTACTTTTGTAGATTCTGAGTTTTTCACTGTTTATAAGTGGGAGATTAGCGAAAAAGCAAACTTTTGTTTTGATGACCGTTATTTGCTTCTAAGCGTCATCGATGGGGACGGTGCAATGATCTATCATGGCGAGCGATATCCGCTTGATAAGGGTGCCCATCTGATCACTCCTGTAGGATTTGGCGCTTTTGAGATTGAGGGTAATTGCAATGTGATTGTTTCGCATACGTAGGATATGCAATGAGTTTAATGGGTATGTTAAAAAGCTTGTGTTTAAGGATATAGTAAACGGTAATGACACCCAGAGAATCGATCATCAAATCATAGAGTCGCCCGTCTCTTCCCAAAAAAAGAATAAGGGATAAAAATGAATATGTTTTGGGAAAATTGCCTTTTTTAAACAGATAATTCATTTAAATTATAGTTGAAATAGCAAAATATACCCATTGAATTTTATCGATTTTTTTTGAACATTTTATGAATTATGTAGAGTCATTCGTGACAATATTAGTGGACACGTGTGAAAGTAACAAAGCCCAATGAGGGACAGTGGGATCGTTTTTTAATTAGAGTTCAAGGTAGAACTGTGGATTTATTTATATTTGTGAAGCAATGCTTACTGTTTCGGCTTGTTATGCCTTTTAGACCACTTTGGATCATTAATAGAGTGGTCTTTTCTTTCGAAATTGTTAAAATTTATGAAATCTATGACGATATAAATAAATGACAGGCAATTTAAAATTTTTATGAAAGGAAGTTAATCGATGGATAGTAGTAACGTTGATGCAGGCATTATAGGATTCTTTTTAACGTTTTATTGGTTATTTATTATTGGTTTTTATGTTCTAAATGGCCTTGCTTTTATGAATCTAGCTAAGATTGCTGGCCGAAGTGATATTGCTTGGATGGCGTGGGTTCCGGTGTGTAGTGCGATTCAGCAACTTCTTTTAATTAAGAAGAGTGGATGGAATGTACTTTGGTATCTTGTTCCTGTAGCAAATCTTGTTTTTATGATCATCTGGCAAGTAAAACTGTTGAGTGCGTATGGCAAAAATGGGGCGTATGTATTATTCAACCTATTCATTCCCATTGTTTATGCTATTCTTTGGGTTGTTTGGGGCTTTTCAAAGGAAACCACATTTACATTACCAACAGAGCCAAAATCTAGTCACTTACCAGCATAATGGAATGTATGAAAGCACCCTAAGTTTTATTAAACCTAGGGTGCTTTTTAAATTTAGGCTGTGCTAAAAAGTCATGTTGATAATTGCCCTCCCGTATAATCAATGTTATAATCTAACCAATAAAACGAACGTATGTACGGTATGTTTTTCCATGAGTGTCAAAGGTTTCCGTAATCTTTTAAAGTACGTTTCTAATTTGGATAAGCCACACCAAGAACGAATTTATTATGAGCTACAACGCAGAATTTTCCCTTCATCTGCATCTATTCATGTTATTGATGAACTTCGTGATAAACGATATGTATGCAATAGGATTTTCCTGTGCTCACTGCAAAACGTATTGATACAAAGAAAACTGGGTACGTCATTAAGGGGATTTTCCATATTCAAAATGTGAATAGCTATCATGGTCGCTTAAAGCAATGGTTGAATCGCTTTAAGGGTGTTGCGACTAAATATCTCAATCACTTTTTGGCGTGGTTCCAATTCCTTGAAACAATTGAATTTGAGGCTACAAAAGCAAATCTTAAGGATATGCTTATTTATGCCTGCCTTTTCCCAGTTGAAGAAACATATAGATAGTCTCAGAAAGTCAAAGTTTGCTGTTGCGTAGTCTTATAAAAAGGAAATTTTGTAAACTACCCACTCGTAATGTTACATTATCAGAATTATAAAGCAAGATTTCGAATGAAGGAACTATATCTTTATTGTTACAATGTAGTAGTGAAATGTGAGGTGAACATATGGGTTTATTAAGTGAAGAAGTTATGTGGGACGCAGTAATAAATTGCAACGAAGGATATGATGGTCTCTTCTATTATGCAGTTAAGTCTACTGGAATTTGTTGCAAACCTTCTTGTAAATCGAAAACTCCCTTGAAGGAAAATGTTTTGTTCTATCCTTCTGTCTCTTTAGCCGTTCTAGATGGATACCGTCCTTGTAAAAGATGTCGTCCACACCTACTTCGATCTAATGAAGAAGAAATTGTACTTTCAGTCAAACAAGTGATTGAACAGGAATATCAAAATTTTATAACATTGGAGCAACTTGCTTTGCAAGTAGGTGTAAGCAAATACCATCTCCAAAAGGTGTTTAAATTAAACACAGGGACATCTCCATTGGAGTACATTACCAAGCTTAGAATGGACGAGGCGATGCTGCGGCTTGAAACCACAAAAGAAACTGTCACAGAAATAGCCCATGTTCTTGGTTACAAAAGTTCTGCTCATTTTTCAAGTGTATTCCGACATCATATTGGTTGCACTCCATCGGAATATAGAAATAGGAGGTAAATTATGAAATTACAAGATATAATGGCTTTATTCGGACTTGCTGCACTATGGGGAGCTTCCTTTTTATTTATTCGGATAGCTGCCCCAGTATTCGGACCACTCCTCGCTATTCAGGGGAGAGTCACTATTGCAGCTGCTGCTTTGATAATATTTTTAACTATCACTCGGCGTTCAGCACACTTTAAAAAGAGATGGAAACAATATTTAATTATTGGTACTTTAAATGCTGCAATTCCGTTTACTCTTATTGCGACAGCTGAACTTACTTTACCAGCTTCCATGTCATCCATTCTCAATTCCCTAACGCCTTTGTTCACAGCTTTGGCTGTATGGGGATGGATGAAAGAAGCACTCAGTATTCGAAAATGGTTTGGTATTGTTGTTGGTGTAATAGGAGTGGGCATCTTAGTAGGGTGGAGTTCCCTCCCTTTTACGTCTGAAACCATCGTTGCTATTGGTCTTTCAGTTCTATCAACTATTTCATATGGTTTTGCAGGAGTTTATGCAAAGAAAGCTTTTAAAGGAGTTCCACCCCTGGCACTTGCTACGGGACAACAGGCTGGTGCTGCGGTTATTTTATTACCTTTTACATTTATGCAATTGCCTAACTCAACGGATCGTATATCAACAGTTGCTGTTTTATCTGTTGTTGGACTAGCTCTATTTTGTACAGCTATTGCATACCTTTTATATTTTTATCTCATTGATCGTGTTGGACCAACCAAAACATTAAGTGTCACCTTCCTCATTCCTGTTTTCGGAATCATTTGGGGCATGATTTTTCTTCATGAAAAACTTACAATCGGAATGCTAATAGGTCTAATTATCATTTTAAGCAGTGTATTTCTTATTTCAGATGTCCAATTGAGGATGAAGCCATTAGGCAAAGAAGTAGAATCATAACAATAGTAACTAAAAAATGTTGTCTTAAATATCAACAGTTGTAATCGCTTGGTAATTCCAAGCGATTTTTTGTTTATCCTTAAGTCTTAAATTAAATGTCTCATTATCAACTTGATTATATCCTAAAAATAAAAAATAGCTTAGCAAAAACTAAGCTATTTCTAAAATCAACACAGTTGTTTAACAGAGCCTAAATTTAAATAGAAAAAAGATTGTTGTCCCGTGAAGGTCGTTAATTTCCCCCATATAATTTGGAAAATATCGTCATTAAATGATGCTTTATAATTAGTTTCCTGTTCTTAGGTCGGAGAAGAAATCTTGCACTTCTTGAATCATTGTTTTTGTGGATTTGCCTATGGCTAACATTGAAATGTAGGAGAGCGGTACATTTTGCTTCAAAGTCAATGAGAGCCGAGGAAAAAAGAATTTTGAAACACATATAATTAAGAGAAGTGCTACTGCAAACACTTCTCCCTGCAACTCCCTTAAATTATTTTATAACTGGCTGCGTCAGGGAACGAAATAACTCATTAAAGTGTGCTGCAGATTGCCCGGATAACATTATTGCTTCTTCTGAATCGGCAATCATCGTCATGTAGAAAACAATCGCTAAAACAATTCTTAGCTTTTCCTCAGGATGCGCCCCGGGTAAACAAATAAGATAAGGCAAAAATTCCGCTGGTAATTCTACTTGAATTTTTTCGTTATTCTTACATGAACACTCCTCATTTTTTATTTGATAAAGCAGTTGATCTGCCTCATCGTAAAAGATTCTTAAAAATCTTCTATCTATTATTCTTGCACCAATTTAAATTGCTAAAAATCTTACTCCCTCAATCTTGCGTGCTATTAAATTCATGCCTTTTCACACTCTAGATAAAGAGAAAGGGGAGGGGGATTAGATATCGTTTCAAGCGGATGGAGCTTGGTCATGAATGTATCTGGAAAATCCCAGCGTCATACAGATTCAGTCACCGCTCTAGGTTCATTTTTCAAAAAGAGAATTTCCGCTATGGGATAATTGTTCCCGCAGTTTTTTCCTAGCATTTGTTCGCCAAAGTTTGACCGTGGATAAGGATACGTTTTCGCTTTCGGCGATTTCTTTTGCGGATAATCC
>PSRI01000113.1 GCA_003175935.1 Bacteroidota bacterium | reverse complement strand
GATAATGTTTTACTCAATTTAAGACATCGGGTTCATTCAAAAAAAATAAGCCTCATATACGCATTATGTATCGATGAATGAAAAAACAATTCAACAGTTGAACAGCAGGATATTAGCAGAGCCCACCCTCAAATTAATTAACCTTCTTCAAATCAAAATCAAGCGGGAAATCTACTTTAATGGCAACGTTTCTTCCCATATTATATATACCTGAATGTCCTCTGGGATCGTTGGGGTAAAACTCAAAATATTTGAGTCTGCTTAAATGATCCTGATAAGCAACGTCAAATAGATTATTTGCCATTATGTAAATGTTAACTATCGTCTTGCCTTTGACATTTGTTATTCCCGCGCCGGCTCCGGCATTAACAAGCGCATAACCAGGTGTAGGTGTTTCGGTATTATCTGCCAGGTAAACCCTGTTTTGATTTCCATAGTAGGCCAGCTGTAATTTCACAAAACCATTCACGATATGATGAGACTTAGAATCAAAATTGTATCTCAATTCTGAAATGCCATGAAGCGGTGGTATAAAAGGAACATATTTGTTACTGTCTGATTCCAATTTCGGATCACCTACTTTATTATTGCCGTACACAACCGAAATACTGTTTTCAAAATGTAATTGTTTGATCGGGTGTATATCAATACTCAATTCGCCACCAAATAAATCCGCTTTGCCCTGCTGAAATTTATAAGTTTGATTGCCGGGAACAAGAACAGAATCTCCACCATTTGCGGATAATAATTTTTGATTGAAAATGTAATTGTCAATATGATTATTGAAAACGCTCGCAGATATAACAACATACTTCGAACTAAACTCCATCCCGACATCTTCCTGAAAGTTGAATTCTGGTTTAAAATCCGGGTTTCCTATTTGATAAATATTAGTACCAGGATGCACTCCGTTTGATGAGATCTCAGAAATATTTGGTGCCCGGTAACCACGGGCAATATTTGCCTTCACTGAAAATTTTTCTGTGAAATTGTAGGTCGCACCTATGCTTCCTGAAACTCCTGAAAAGGAATGACTGTAATTCGTAAATTGTTTGTTTGCTCCAAGCGTATCCTCTCCGTTTACCGGTACATCGAACCCTGTCACGGGATCAGTTACAGTATACAGCTCCTTATTATGAAACTGACGACTATCAAATCTGATGCCACCAGAAAGGTCTAATTTTTTGAATGATTTTCGCATCAATGCGAAGGGACCGACATCAAATTGATGGTACGAAGGAACCACGAATTCAGTTCCTTTGGTAACCTGGTTATCCTGGTACATACCGTTTACACCAAAGCTCAGGTCCCAACCATCAAAATCATGCAACTGGTATTTCAGATCGTAAGAAAAAGTTGTGAGCTGTAAAAACAAACCCGGAGTACTGGTGGATTCAGGATGGCTAAATTCACGACGCTGACTATTTTGAAATCCCAGATTCACTATTAATCTTCCCGGGCCAATAGTGAAATTATTTCCAGAATAAATCCGGTAATGCTGCACATGCTGATGGAGCGGATTAATGGTATAAGATTTCAATTCATCATCAGAAACTACAGGTCTTAGGGTATCCGCTTCCGTTATTTGCTTGGTAAATTTCCTCGTTGCAGAGTCTCTGCTGCCATCTGGAATTTCCTGTAAATCGTTATACAAAGAAAAGCTGATGTGAGAATAACCCCAATTCCTATGAAGTCCGAGTGCTAGCGCAGCATCTGTCTCATTAAACGCTGTACTGTAAACCCGGCCATCAATTTTATTCCTGTAATTAGTTGCCTGTTTATGTGATATTCTGGCGTTCCATTCAAAACCTTTTTTTGTTGCTCCTAACGCTGCAGAACCACCGAACATGCCATTGTTGGTTTGATATTCTGCAAGAATATCACCAATCATTTTCCCTTCTGGCGCTGGCTGAGTCGGTATCAAATTTACAACTCCGGCAAGAGCATCCGAGCCATAACTTAAACTGGCAGGTCCTTTAATGACTTCTACTCTGTCCACCCCATACTGGTCCACTTCAATACCATGCTCATCTCCCCATTGCTGACCCTCCTGCCTTACGCCATCAAAAAGGGTTAGAATACGATTATAGCCCAGACCCCGAATAAATGGCTTCGAAACATTGGGTCCGGTAGTTAGTGCATTCACACCGGGCACTTTTGCGATAGCATCAATAATGTTGGTACTGAGATTAGAAACCATATAGTCATGGTTGACTGCTACTACAGGTACGGGACTTCTCTTAATTTGGGTTGCCTTCGACAGGCCAGTCACGATAACCGGACTTTCTTCAATGGCGAAAACAGTAAGTTCGAAATTCTCAATCGTATTACCTTTTATTTGAATAGTTCTTGTAATCGTTTTGTAACCCACACTCTGCACCTGGATGAGGTAATTGCCAGCGGGTAATTTGCTGAAGTGATAATGTCCTGCAGAATCGGCGACGGTTCCCACCTTCAAATCAGGAATATAAACCGAAGCGCCAGCAAGGGGATTTCCTTTTTCTTTATCTGAAACCTGTCCTGATAAAGTCCCACCTTCTACATTGTCATTCCCAACCAGCACCCTGCCCATGGACGTTTGTGCATCTATGCAATTCGAAATGAATGCAAGGCCGGTAAAAAACAATAATAAATACCTGCTCTTCAGAATCATGATTTTGTATTTGATAAAACCGAAATCAATCTTAGTACTACTGCACTTTAGAATTGAAATCAATCTGACATTAAGAATTTAGCAATACAATAAGGGCATAAATCGGTTAGGCGATAGCGGGAGGGCCTCTCAATCCGAATGATATAATGTTCAGGGCAAGAATTCCTGAATCGCAATCTTTGAAATATGAAGCGAAAGAGAAGGGTGGAGAAAAAATGTTAGCAGATGTATGGAACTCGAAAGGAATATGTACAACCAGGTCATCAGTATCACATCGGAAGCCAGCTTTGCCAATTTGCTCTGAAGTATTTGAGCATGTTTTTGCGATTGTATCCCTATGGTTCGCAAGAAGACTGTGCAGCGTAATCTTTGGTGTGATGCTGTAAGCAAATATTACGAGCATCAGACAGGCTGAAAATATGCGTATAGTATTATTCCGAATCAATTGATTTGCAACAGCGATGCAATATACAACTTATAGTTACAGAAGAAACGTTAAAGTGCCTGGTACCAAGTACCAAGTACCAAATACCAAGTACCAAGTACCAAGTACTTAGTACCTAGAATAAAACAAGAAGCTTTCGCATATCCTACAGCTTTTAATCTTCAACCCCAACTTTCAACAAACCTTCCTGCCAGCCGGTGGAGACTTGCGTCTGTCCGACCCCGTAAAAACACCTGCTCATCAGGATAGATTTGAAAGTTATTATTGCAACTGGTTTACAGCATGTATCGTGGCCGTTCTAATCTTGTGAAAACACAAAATATTGATCCATGGAGAGTGATTTTCCCTGGATCATTTTGTTTTAAACACATTTTGGGGACCTGATTTTTCTTTGGCAACCAAGTATTAATACCTGTTGTTAGTGGGCGGCGATGAATTCATATTAGCAATATCTCTTAACCCCCAAAATAATATTTTATGGCAACGGCAATTAATGACATTAATTCTATGGGCCGCTTCATACCGGTAGATGAAGCCAGGGCACTAACGGCAAGGTTCAGGGCAGAAAAAGAAATTATCCTGAAGCCTGAGTATGAGAAAATGGATCTTCTTCCCATTTGCGAATCATTCAGTAGAGACAACATTGAAGCACTTCTTGGATTTGATGGCTGTGTCGGTATTCGTGTTTATCTTGGAATGGATGATAAATTACAGGTCCGGATAATACTCACCGCATTTGACGAAAGTTTCCAGGATATCCTTCCGGATGTCCAAAGCACTGTTGCGAAATCATCAGTCGCATCGCAAACAAATGGCGGAACAGTAGAAGATGGTGCCAGATGCCCCGATATTTGTCCGAACCCTCCACTATGATCCAGAAATTACCAGAGCATGAATTATACCATTGCTGAGCTGTTTAATTTCAGCATCCTGGTTCCGGCAGTAACCGCTTGGATTCGCTTTAAAAAAGTGAATCCAATCTTTTTGCCGGTTGTTTATTTCATTTGGATCGGAACCCTCAATGAAATTATTAGTCTGATTATTAATCTCGCGGGATATTCTAACGCAATCAATTCGAATATTTATGTCCTCATAGAAGCCTGCATATTAACCTTGCAATTTGCGAAATGGGATCTTTTTCGAAAGAAAGAAAGCCTTTATAAAATAGTCCTCATATCCCTTCTCGTCTTTTGGTTACTGGAAAATTTCGTAGTTGGATCGATACGACAGTTCAGTTCTTATTTCAGAATTTATTATTCTTTTCTCGTCGCCTTAATGAGTGTAACTGAAATAAATCGTTTGATCGTTACAGATAGAAAAAACCTTTTCAAAAACCCTATCTTTCTATTCTGCATAGGGTTTATTATCTATTTTACTTATAAGGTTTTGGTAGAAACGTTTTGGGTCTACGGGCTCAATTATAAAAGAACTTTCAGAAACAGCGTATATGATATTTTGTTATGGATAAATTTGTTTGCTAACTTAACCTACGCTACTGGCTTTTTATGGATGAACAGGAAGCTAAGATTTACACCGCCATTTTAATTGTAAGTGTTACCATTGGTATCATCATCTTCTATTTTATCCTGTCTATCGTTCGCCAGCAAAGAAAGAATGCACAATTATATCAATCTAAAATTGAAGCAGAAATTACGACACAGGAATTGGAAAGAAGGCGAATTGCATCGGACCTGCATGATGAACTGGGCCCCCTGTTATCAGCAGTAAAAATGAAAATTGGTAGCGTGGATATTTCTAATTCGGAGGACCAGGAGATGATCTCTCAATCGGAAGAGCATATTGATAGAATTGTGAGGAGAATGCGCGAGATAGCTAATGACCTTATGCCACATTCGCTCTTACGACAGGGAATTGCCACCGGTATGGAAGAATTTATAAATGACTTAAGAAAAACCTCGGGAATAAAAATCAATTCTTCCGTACAGACCCTAAAACATTTACCTGAAGAAAAATCTGTTCATCTGTACAGGATCTTCCAGGAAATCCTTCACAATTCCATTAAACATTCGGGCGCAAAAGAAATCAATATTGATTTAAATCAGGATGAAAAACTCATCAGATTGATGGTAAAAGACGATGGAAAAGGATTTGATTATAGAAAAGTATTTGAAGAAAATGGCGGACACGGATTAAGAAATATCTCCAGCAGGGCCGATATCTTAAACGGTGATTTGTACATTGAATCTGCGAACAACCAGGGAACTACCATCACCCTGGAAATTCCTCTATCCCAACCAAACTAAATCTATGAATCTCAGTTACCGTCCCATACATGTGATTGTTGCCGATGACCATGAAATCTTTAGAGAAGGATTTTATGCGATGTTGAAGAAGCAAAAAGAAATAGAACTCATTGCAGATGCTGAAGATGGAAAAGAACTAATCGAACTCTGTGAAAAACTGCATCCTGACGTGGTTGTTACCGATATCAAAATGCCCAGGATGGATGGAGTTCATGCAACCAAAATTATCCATGAAAAAATGCCGGCAATCCAGGTCATTGCTTTATCTATGTTTAATGAAGACAACCTGATTGTTGATATGCTGGAAGCAGGAGCGCGTGGATATTTATTGAAGAATACACATAAAGCAGAAATAATTGAAGCAATAAAAACTGTTTATAATCTGGATACTTATTATTGCAAGAGCACAACGAATAAGCTTATTCAATTAATTGCAAAAAGTAAGTTCAACCCTTATAAGCAGGTGCCCAAACCAGAATTTAGTCCACGCGAAATAGAAATTATCAAATTGATTTGTGAAGAATTTACGAATAAGGAAATTGCGAGTCGATTGTTTATCAGCATGAGAACAGTAGAAGGGCATAGAGAAAAAATCCAGGAAAAAATGAAAGTCAGAAACACCGCCGGCATTGTTGTGTATGCCATTCGTCATGGAATTTACAAAGTGTAACTACCCACTTTGAGGTATTTCCCTGGTGGCAGTATTAACCGAAATTTATAGAAAGAAATTATCTCCGAAACTCAGAACTCGCTGAATGCAAATCCTCTAGAAAAATTACTTCAAATTGATTGCTTTTGTTTATTTGTTAATAGACAAATCTAATCCCGATCTAATTGATGCCACCTAACATAAAATGGAACCAGATGTGGATAAAAGCTTTGTCGGGATCGTCATTTTAAAGTTAGATTTGAAAACAGAAACAGTATTGCTCATTGCGTATAACTCCCGAATATGAACAGTGTCACTTCATTTGATATTCCGAACCTGGGGTCTGTTACTACCGTTCATATCCTAAAAGGCGGTGAATTGGTGCACTCGCTTGATGAGTACCAAAAAGTTGAAGATCGTTTTTCCTGGGTGAACAGACACGATATAGTGAGCAAAATCCTCAGACTTCGCCCACTTACGGATCTCACAAAAAAATCGATTATAGCTATTTACGAAGAAGGCTATAGCATCAGGGAATTCATAAATGTTGATCCTGACTTTAAGCCTCTCCCTTTCTGCTAGAGGGAAATCCCATTTTTCATTCTGATTTGGCCAAATTATTTCAAACTGTTTTGAAATAATAGATTTATTTATTAAAATCAGGCTCCATCTATTTTAGAGACCCTTAACTGCCAAATCATGACTGAAACTATCTATCCAAAATGGACTTTGTCCCAAAAAATTATATTTCGATTTTTCTTTTGCTATTTTCTCATTTATATTTTTCCCTTTCCATTAGACACTGTTCCTTTTGCATCGGAACTTTTTAATCTCAATAAAAAGTTAGGCGAATATTATGCTACGGTTACCGGGAGTTTTAATGAATTGCTCCATATTATCATTCCTTCTTTTGCAAAAAATATACTCCATCTAAAAAATCCAATTACCATATTCACTAATGGCAGCGGAGATACTACGTATGACTATGTATTGGTACTATTCTTCTTTGTGATTGCGATTTTAGCAACATTGATCTGGAGTATTATTGACCGAAAACGTGAAAGCTACCATGTTGCTTATTATTGGTTAAGGACTATCCTCAGATTTTATTTATTAGTGATGATGTTCGGTTACGGTTTTGCCAAAGTGATGCATAATCAGATGCCTTCGCCTGCAAACTGGCAATTGGTACAACTTTTTGGTAACAAATCACCGATGGGACTTACCTGGTCTTTTGTTGGATTTTCAAAAGGATTTAGTGCATTTACAGGATGGGGCGAAGTTATTGCTGGATTATTACTCATTTTCAGACGCACGACTACTGCCGGAGCTTTATTAGTGGCAGTAGTCATGGCGAATATTATGGCCATTAACTATTGCTACGATGTTCCTGTGAAATTATTTTCTTCCATGCTATTCCTGATGGCAGTATTTCTTTTGGCCCCGGATGCTTCCAGAATTTGGGATTTCTTTTTCCGAAACCAGTCCACTCAACTGAAGCGATTCAATTTTACCTTTCAAAGGCGCTGGCTGAGAATTGCCAAAATTGTATATAAATGGCTTTTTGTGATTTACGCATTTTATGTAAATATTTCCCAGAACCTGGATCAGCAAAAACAGTATGGCGATACCAGGATCACACCCAAATTTTACGGGATTTACACAACGAATTATTTCATTAAGAACCGCGATACGGTTCCTCCATTAACTACGGACACTTCAAGATGGAAGTATTTTATTGTGGATTATGCAGGTCAGGCTACAATTGTGAAGATGAATGATTCCATGAAATTTTACAATTTTACTTTAGACACATTAGCTCATTCTGCAGAAATGTCGGCCCGGAAAATCCCAAATTTCAAAGCAAAACTTTTTTACAGCAGCGATTCCGCCCATATATTTCTTAACGGGAAAATTGGAGATGATTCGGTGGAAATTAAGCTGGATAAATTCGACAGGAATAAATTTCTCCTTATTAACCGTGGATATAATTGGGTCAATGAGTATCCCCTTAACAGGTAATTTTCGAATGAGCTAAAAAAATAAGGGGTCAGAATAAAAATTCAACCCCGTTTTCAAAATCCAATATCCTATGAAAAACCGATACAATAATATTCCAGAAAACCATTTTAGTAACCCGTATTGCCACTTGAAATGCTGAGTATTTCTACTAATAAAGTGGTACAGCGTCAAGTTAAAAATTGAATGAGGTTGAGATTGGTTCCCACCGACAAATAGAAGTTTTGCCCTACGGGGCAAGAAGAAAAAGGGATCCCCAATGTTACCAACCTTTGACCTCTACGGGGTCTTTTTAAAACACGCCCGTTTGAGAAAACTGATTCAAATAACCTTGTCCCATAGGGAGGCATGACGGGAGAACAGAAAGATCACCGAAGGTGATCGCAAAAAAAGATTTAGTATTGGAGTTGCAGATTTTCCGAGCTCACGACAAGTGGAGCGAGTGGCACCGGATTGCACAAACGAATATAATTTGGAGAGCTTAATATCCTTATGTTTGAACCCACACAATTCGCGACTGCATTGTCCACTTTACAATTAATATAACACTAGCTTTTATACATTAGTTGCAACCAACATGGCCAAGCAACCAGTACAAAACAAAAAATACGATAATGGTTCCGAGGCATCCACCTCCCCATTTATAAGCACCGTATCCGGCAAGCAGTGTCCTTAGCCAGTCTCGCATAAAATGATAATTTCATTTGCTCATTAAAATTTCATGCCGATTTTCCATCAATCTGCAAAAATTGGATCAGGCAGAATTTACGCCTTGCAGATGCCGAAATTCTACAAAAGCTGGTGAGGATTTGCCCTATATGAGTGCGGAATTTTCTACGGTTTATTTACGGAATAAGAAATGTTGCCATTAATTCCTCTGGCATTTAAACAGACTTCCCCAGGAAATTGAATTCTCATCCCAACAAATTCAAAAACATTATTCCCCAGGTTCCAACTATTCCCGTAATATTCCCCCTGATCAAAAATTTGACAGAAATGCCAGTCATAAAATTCCAAAAGAAATTACATCTAAGAATTAATTCGAATGATATCAAATCGGGACCCAAAATTGAAAAGCTGATATTATTAAATAGCCTGATCAATTCCATATATCCCGCGCTCTCATACTTCGCGCAAAATCTTACTGAAAATCATGACATGGCATTGCAAATAGTTGAGGAAATTATTGTTCGCACTTTCTGCGAAAACCAGGATTTATTGAATATGACACCTGGCCTGTGGTATGAAAAAGTAATAATAGCTTGTCGGGGAATTTATCCGCCAAAAGTTTCGACAACTGAAAATCAAATTATGAAATCAAGAATTGAATACTGGATTTGTCGGACCGAAATTCTACGCAATTGCCACGAATCACTTTTGGACATGCCTAAATTTTGCAGAAAGGTTCGCTATTTGGAATTCCTTGAAAAACTTAAATCGACGAAGAATAAAGGAAACGAGATCAATAATTGAGATGTTTTCCTCAATCGAACAAAAGGAAATTACGTAAGCTCCATGTTGTTTCTCCTTTGCATTTAAATATCCTGCCATCTAAATTTGCTAAAGAAATGATTTAGGAAACTGAATATTTTAACCTAAATGTACCGACTATTAATTCAGAAATATTATGGAAGGAATCCATTCAGATTATGTATATCGCGCAGCAATGTTGTTGACTAAATTTTTGCATAAAACTCTTAATGATGAAGAAAGATCAGAATTAAATAATTGGATAAATACTAATGAAACCAATAGAAAAATTTTTGAGGACTTGAAAAACGAAGAAAAGTTGGAGTCTGATCTGAAATCCTGGAATCAAAAAGAACTTGTAATTGCGTTTGACCGGATCAAAAAACGAATTCAATGGCACGATGCCTTGTTAAGAAAGATGCGAATTCTCCATTTAGCAGCCCTGATTGCAGCAATTGCATTGAGTGCTGTACTCTGGGTGATTATTGTGGGCTCACATAAATGATGAAACTTATTGGATTCGAATCCAAGAACGATTCAAGCAAATTGCGGCCTTGCAGACGAAAGATTTGCTCCCACATCAAAAAACTGCACGCTAGATTTCTTTGCGCAGGATTTCGAGCGGAGGTTTGTTCACTACTGATCGGCTATTGAGGACTCCAATCAGCACGGTAAGAATAGAAATGATTATAATAATGGAAACAGACGGTACCCACTGCGGGGAAAATTTGGTATCGAAAATAAATTTGGCCAGTCCCCAGCTTGAGATGAATGAAAATAAAATTCCTGAGCAGGATGCCAATGCTCCCAGGAAAAAATATTCAAGGGCAGTAATCCAGAATATCTGGCGGGTTGTGGCTCCCAGGGTTCTCAGCAGGACGCTTTCCTGCATTCTTTGAAATTTACTGATCAATACGGATGCTATGAGTACAATCAAACCCGTAATGATGCTAAAAGCTGCCATGAACCTAATGACGAATCCAATTTTACCCAGGATATCATCCAGTACCCTGAGAATGAGTCCGAGGTCAATAATCGAAACATTGGGAAAGCTTTTTACTATAGTTCTTTGAAATTTTGCAGAAGTTTCGCTATTGGGCACACGCGTCACCAGGACATGAAACTGAGGAGCAGCCTCAAGTACGCCTGTTGGAAATACGATCCGGAAATTAGTTTGCACGCGTCGCCAGTCCACCTGCCTGAAGCTGCCTACAATTGTATTGATCATTGCTCCCTGGACATTGAACAAAATGCTGTCTCCAATTTTTAAGTGGATATGGTTGGCATAATTTTCATCAATGGAAATATAAATTGGATCAGCACTGGAATTTACCTTTCCATGTAATTGACCTTTTACAATTTTCTCTGTTTCGGTTAAGGTATCCCGATATGTTACCCTGATTTCCGAGTCGAAGACGCGGGCAGGAACCCTGGAATTAGAGTCAGCTTTAATTTGTGCAGCCGTTCTCCCATTCACTTTTTCAAATCTGATTGTTACAATTGGAACCTGCTGAATAACAGGCAATCCAAATTTTCTGGTCATTTCCGCAATCTTTTCCTTTTGGGCCGTCTGTATATCAAACAAAACCGTATTGGGCTGGTTGCCCTGGGCAGAAAGAGAGACACGATTTAATAAAAGGCTCTGGATAAAATAAAGTGTTCCAATAAATGCAGTACCTAATCCAATTGTCACGATCAAAATGATCGTTTGATTATTGGGTCTGTACAAATTGGAAAATGCCTGTCGCCATAAATAATTTCCCAGGAATGGAAAGAATTTCCTGGCTGCCCACATTAAGGTTATAGCAGCAAAAGTGAGCAGTAAAAAGGCAACCCCTATTCCAAGTGTAAAAACCATTGCCTGGTTCCAGCTGTGCATTTGCCATTTAGAAAATACAAGTACGAATGCGAAAATTAACGCGCATAAGATCCATGCAAGCCGATCATTAAAAAATTTTACAGGCTCAATGGTAACCCGAAGTGTAAATAAGGGTGAAATCTTACGAATTGAAATGAGTGGCAGCAGAGCAAACAAGACTGAAATGATTAAACCGAGCAAAATGCCCTGACCTATTGAGATCCATGAAATTTTCAGGCTGGTTTCTACGGGCAAAAAATCTTTTAAGACAATTGGCAAAATTTCCTGGACAAGGATTCCAAGCATTGCGCCAATAATGGACCCTATTAAACCGATTCCGGCAACCTGTATCAAATAAATCAGAAATGCCTGCGTTGAATTTGCACCCAGGCATCTAAGAATGGCAATAGAATTAATTTTTTCCCGAACATAAATATGAATGGCGCTAGCAACTCCAATACATCCAAGGAGCAATGCAATAAAACTAATCAGGGTTAAAAACTGTGTAAAATCATCAAACGCTCTGCCAGTATTCCGTTTTCGGGATTCCACTGTTTCATACTCCAAACCTTCTTTATCTAATCGGGGCTCAATTGATTTAAACTTTTCTTCCAGGTCGGTACCGGGTGCAAAAAGGTAATAATATGTAAATCCAATTCTGCTTCCTTTTTGCACTAATCCGGTTTTCTCCAAATATTGGAGTGGAATATATATAGGAGGTGCAATGGTTGTGGAAAGTCCGGTTCGACCAGGAGCCTTATCGAGAGATCCTGCAATAACAAAATTCAATTCGCCTATTCTTATGGAATCACCAACATTGGCCTCATATTGTAACATCAGCGTTTTGTCAACTAAAGCAGACCTGGAATTTCGGAAAGACCTGGCTGCGCTAACAGGCATTGTTTCAAAATCGCCATAATAAGGGTAATCTCCTTCAAGTGCCCTAACCTGTACTAATCTTGTTCCCTGCGATTTCACGAAATAAACCATCGAAGCAAATGTCCTTTCCCTCGAGCGCTTAGTGCCTAAAGAATCTAACATTGCAACTGCCGTCGGACTCAAAGGGCGAAAGCTTTCCACCACGAGATCAGCTCCAACAAGTTGTTTCGCCTGCTGGTCAATGTCGGATTTCAAATTATAACCGAATGAAAAAATTCCAACAAGTGCAGCTATTCCAAGAATAATCGATGAAATGAATAATATTAATCTGGACCTGCTTTTACGACTATCCCTCCAGGCCATTTGGAAAATCCAGGGCCAGTTAATTTTTTGGTTGAAATTTATCTTTGATTCTGACATGGAACTTTCGCTTGAATAATCCTGGAACCATTTGCTATTTCTCTTCTAATTTTTTCTTTCATCAGAAATCATATTGCCACCTTTCAGGCGAATGATCCTTTGAGTAGCATCTGCGAGTTCGGAATTATGGGTAACAATAATTAGTGTGGTGCCCGCTTCTTTATTCAAATCAAAAAGAAGCTTAATAACTTTATCACTGGTTTCGGCATCCAGATTTCCAGTCGGCTCATCAGCAAATAATATCTTCGGGTTATTGGAAAATGCCCGCGCCAGGGAAACTCTTTGCTGCTCTCCTCCCGAAAGCTGGGCCGGATAATGATGCATTCTGTCACCAAGTCCTACTTTTTCCAACAATTCTTTCGAACGGGACCTGGCGTTTTTTACACCTTGCAATTCCATTGGCACCATTACATTTTCCAGAGCGTTGAGCGTCAAAAGCAGTTGAAAATTCTGGAAAATAAATCCCACATAACGGTTACGAACAACTGCCCTTTCATTTTCAGAAAGATCATCCAGACGTATATTATTCAATTCCACCGATCCGTTACTGGACCGGTCCAGACCCGCGCAAAGTCCAAGTAAAGTTGTTTTCCCACTTCCGGAAGGACCTACAATCGATAAAGTTGAACCCGCTTCTACGGAAAAGTTGATTTTTTCAAGAACGGTGAGGCTGCTCCCTGCAGAAGAATAGGTTTTGCCCAGATCTCGAACATTTAGAATAGGATCCACGTTTTAGATGTTAATGTGATTGGAATGGTTTACCGATTTAGGTGGCCGAAACAATTAAGTAGTAATTTAAAGTATTTTGGAAAGAAGCTTTGCATTGTTGGATTTTTCTCAATACAAATCTCATGCTGAAACATCTGTTCATTAAATATTCCATAACTAATCTCTTTCTCGTTACGGGTATTTCGTTCTTTTGGGGTTGTTCTACCCATCAGTCCAATAAAACCGAAACCAGTGCAGTGGATACTATTAAATCCAATCCTCCGGTAGCGAAATCCGACAGCAATTCGGGTCCCAAAAAGAAGCTCATCGTATTTTTTGGAAATAGTCTCACCGCCGGGTATGGACTTGATGATCCCGGTTTAGCTTTTCCCGGACTTATTAAAAAGAAGATAGATTCATTGAATCTTCCATACAATGTGGTAAATGCAGGCTTAAGTGGAGAAACTACTGCCGGTGGTTTAGCGAGAATTGACTGGATTCTTAGGGATGCGCCGGATATTTTCTTCCTGGAACTTGGGGGTAATGACGGTTTGAGAGGAATTCCTGTCACAGAAACTTCTAAGAACCTGCAATCGATTATTGATAAAGTGCTGGCAAAAAATCCAAAAGTAAAAATTGTATTGGCGGGCATGATGGTACCTCCCAATATGGGGAGTACTTATTCAAATGCTTTCAAGTCCGTTTTTCAGGAATTGGCAAAAAGGAATACAACTATTAATCTCAGTTTTATGCCATTTCTATTAGCAGGTGTTGGTGGAGAGACAGCCTTAAACCAGGCAGATGGCATTCACCCGAATGTAGCCGGACATCGAATCGTTGCAGAAAATGTTTGGAAAATAATTCAACCGCTGCTCCTATAAATTTTTCAGGACTTACCGGCCATCAGTTTGCTTATGGCCACATATCCTACATGTGGTTCATCGGGAATGAGATTCTCAGATTTTTCAAGTTTGATTTCGAATTTCGTTTTCACAGACTCAGAGAGAATATCTTCGATTTCATAGATGTCATCTACGTCAACTCCATACTTGTCGTCAATATGTGATTCTGCACCTTTAAAACCAGTATGAATATAAAAGGCAGATGCTTTTGCTTTCTGAATAGCCTGTGATTTATCTGGCGCAACTACCAATATCTTGTAATGATATTCTTCAAGATCGCCAGGTTTGTAGCCACCCAGATTTAAAAAGAAGATTTTATCGGCACCTGGCTTTCTGTCCTCAGTATCCATCTGAGCCTTTTGAACAATATGAACTTTAAAATCTTCGACAACTGTGACTTCCCTCCAGGAATCAATATGAATTTTCCCATTTGCCTCCGGCCATGAGGCGATCATATCCGGAACCAAATCAGACAGACTTTTTCCGATCCCAAAAAATATATCATGTTGTTCGGTAAATCTTCCTTGTGGAGTTGACCCCAGCAAAATCATATAAAGTTTAATTCCTTCCATTTCTACGAAATCTTAGCTGAGGACTTATTTAAATTGAATTTATTTACCAGGAAAAAATAAAGTTTACTCATTGCCCATCCAATTAAAAAACCCACACAACCACCAGCGAAAACATCCGCCGGATAATGGACCCCAACATAAACCTGGGCATAACAAATCATTGCAGCCCAAAATAAAAATAGAACACGTATCCAGACATTTAGTTTTGGCAATGCAAAAAATACAAATGCAGCCATTGCAAAATGATTGCTGGCATGGTTGGAAATAAAACTATAACTGGATGGACAATACTCAACAATTTGACGGAATGGTATTACAGTTTGCCTGCATGGTCTTAACCTACCAAAACCATTTTTGAAAATCATGCCCACCTGGTCTGAAATAACAACCGATAAAATGTAACAGATCGCAAACCAAATGGCGTCTTTCCTTAGCCAAAAAATGGCGAGTATTAGCAAAAGTCCATACAGCGGATACCAGGTAGTTTGGTTTCTGAAGATTGGAAATATTTTGTCGAAAAAAGAGTTAGTCCATTCTCTGTTTAGTAAACCAAACAGCCATTGGTCCCATTCAATCAGTTTATGCATAGGAACCAAGCTAAACTAAATTAGGGTGTTGACAAAGTATTTTTGTTATCATTATATTCAGTGGTAATTATCTGAAAAAAATCAATTGTTAATGATGACTTTCGTGATGCGAATTCTGTGCTTAGGCATTGCATTTGACAGTAAACTAAGATTCACACCTACTTTTTGAATCATGAGTCGACAATTCATAATATATCTCAGCTTTTTGCTTCCGGTTTTACTTCCGTTGAAGCGCAATGGTCATAATCGCATTGCATATTTTGTTACAAATATTGAATCCCTCAGGGAAAATGCTGATCCGGATCCAAACAGCATTTATTTTACGGCAGACATTGGACAGGAAGGTATTTGGAAATATGATCCTCTGGATCACTATAGTAACGATAACACGGGCACCATACTGGTTTCCCAAAAAGGATTTCGGTTTAAACGAATATTTGATAATGAAAATGTAGAACCGGAATGGTTCGGTGTTAAAGGAGACGGGATCACTAACGAAACAGCGAACCTTCAAAAAGCAGTCAATGCAGCAATTGGCAAAACTTTAGTTTTTAAATCTTCCAGCACTTACAGGTTTGTTTATGTTTGTCTGCCCACTAATATTAAACTACAGGGTAACCATTGTAGCATAAAACCATTTGCCGGAGATTTCTCTCATAATATGCCTCTCTTTGCCATTCGATGTACCAGGACTGATGCGAATACCGGTTTATATACCGGAACTATTTCAAAAGGAATTAAGACTACCCCACGAATTTTCCACGACATAGATATTTCCGGATTCAACGCAGATTTTGAATATCTCGATTCCAAATTAATTTCCATTGAAGACCTTAAGGAATACTGCAGGGTTGAGAACCTCTCCTGTCATGACAATTCCATCATCAACAATTCCGGTAATGCATTTGAAGTAGTGCCTTCGCAAAATGTCATCACCGATTCTTCGGGTAAGGTTGAGGGTTTTCATATTTATGAAAATAATTCAATCAATAGTGGAGCTTTTTTAAGATTGGTGGCGGACGCGGATCAAAACGCCGGAGATAAATCTATCCCCGTCCGCTCACTTGATTCAAATATTTCTATTTCTCAGAAAGTTTTAATTGGCAGATATATACTTTTTGCAACAAACCTGAAATCTGGTGCAGAAGGATTTGACGCAGGAAACACTTTTTCTAAATCAAATGCAATATATCGGGTAACAGGTTTTAAACAGGATTCCCGTGATCCAACAAAGGGGTCAATTGAAATTGCATCCGGAACTTATTCCACATCTGCAGGCTGGGACCAGGATGACAAAAACACCGGACTGAAAGTTCCGATCGTAAAAAATGCCTGGATCATCCCACCTCACCCTTACGATTACCCGCTATTATTTAGTCTTCCAAAATTTGATTTGGTCGCTGGAAAAAACACGATTAGTTTTTCGGATAGTTCCGGAAACGAAAAGGCATATGTCAAAAATTTATACCCCGGCCTCAAAATATTTTTTGATTATGGAATCAGGGGTGTTTACAAAATTGCTTCCATCAATCAAAATCAGGTAACTCTTGATTCGAATATTGCAGCAAACAGACCCAACTGGCGAATGTTCTCGGCGGGTAACCTTGGGAATGCGGTTTCATTAAGTCCGCATTTTAACCAGGTAGTTATTGAAAAAAACAGATTCATTGCCGGGGCACATGGTGTTTTGGCTGTGGGCGGACAGGGGCCAGGACTAGGATGGAACGATACTAAAATGTCACTCACTATTCGCGATAATTATTTTTCTAATAACTGGATGAACATTGAAATTTATAGTAATGATCCACTACTCTCACCATTTATCCTGGACGGGGTTGTGCAAACACAGGGTGATACGGCGATCAGCCTTAAAGACAAATTCAATTTGTTCCGAAAGGATCTGAATAAAGATGGAAATACGGAAGAACTACTTACCCAAAAACCAGATGTAGAAAAAGCAAACGCTATGAATTCAGTTTGCGTAGGTGATATTTTTTTCCTGACTGGAACAAAAGGCTTTTACAAAATCACTGGTATTTCCGAATCGTCGATCAGGTTCCGAAGAGTGGATCCTGAAACAAAACAGTTTTTAAATGGAGGATTGGCCAATTCTGTTAATCCCGGCTCCCCGAATAAATTTCAAAGAGTTTATTCCGTGGTCATGGGATCAAATGCAGTAGTTAATGATGTATTAATTGATCATAACACTCTCGAGTACACGATCAGACCCAATTTTGGAGGTTACCAAATTTCGATGACTGGAAACCACATCACAATTTCGAATAACACTTTCAGAACCCTGGAGCGGATTTGCCTTGAAATGAACGGAAATATTGTGGAGGTCCATGACAACAAAATATTTCAAACCGTGTGGAATGGAAAGGATCCTGTTCCGGCTGATGTGAACCATTCATCTTCCCCCGATAAAAAATCTGCTTATCCCTTTATTTTGCTAAGTGCTGCTAATCCAAATATTAGTTCGAATGAATTTCATTGTGTACAGCCAGATGACCCTGGTTTCAGCAACCAGGCCGGTTCGATTGCGATCACTAATAGAACGGCCGTTCCATTTGAACCTAAAGCCTGCACCATTAAAGACAATATTTTTGACGGTGTAAGAGGGAAATTTCTATTTAATAATGCACCCAAGAAAATAAAATCCGGAACATACAATAGCAGTTTTTGGTATGATTTCTCCATAGTGGATAACAAATTTGAAATCCAGCCTAATGGTCCGGGTATGCAATTGGGCATTTTGTATGGAGTGGAAAAAAATACAATTTCCGGAAACAGTTTTCAATTCACCGGGAAATTTCAATATGATAAATTAATTGATGGAGACGAATTGAATCCTGAAATGACAGGTGCCGGTCCTTATTCTATTTTCATTGAAAAAAATCGGATGCTGCCTTCTGAAATTCCTATTAGTTCTTCAAATTTATTTTCAAAAATTGGTGGCAATGTGAGTTCGGAAAATGGGAGTCCTGTGAAACTGAATTCGGATTTCAGAGCCTCGTTAAAACCTGCAATAAAAGGTTTGAAAGTATTTGATAAGGATCAGAAGAAGATTTTTGAATGGGATGGAACCTCCTGGAAGGAATCAAAATAGATTCTGATTAATGTCGCAACCCGGCGATAAAATTAATTGCCAGCGCCACAACGAAAGTATTGAGGCCAAATGATAGCAATCCATGAATAAGCGCCAAATGACGAATTCGCCTTGAACTTATAGAGACATCTGAAACCTGGAATGTCATTCCTATAACGAAAGCGAAATAAGCAAAGTCAAGGTAATCGGGCTGCCTGTCATCTGGAAAATTTAATCCTCCATCATCCTGCCCCGGATCTTTACAGTTGTCGTAAAAAATATGTGCGTAGTGAAAAGTAAAAACGGTGTGCACCATTAACCAGGACAAAAGCATTCCGCTAATAGAAATGACCAGGGAGGTTAGATGCGCTCCACCTGAAAAATCTTTTGAAATTAACAGTTGCAAAATGATAAAGAGGCTGATCAAAACTGCAACGATGACGAATAAAAACACAAATAAACGGCTTCCATCCTGGGTTCTGGCCTGACGACGAATCATTTGCGTGTTTCTGCCAAGTATGATTAACCAGCTTGTTATCATGAAGGAAAGCGCAAACACATCCCACAAGGACATTGTTAGCAGGCTTGCATCCAAATTTTTTCTTACCAGCAAAAAATAAGCGATAACACTACATACAATGCTAACCAAGATTCTACCAAGGGGATGTATCCGAAGCAAAAAATTCTCCCTGGGAGGAGTTTCAGGAGTTTGGGCAGACATATTTCAAATATATACCAAATGGAATTAAGTGCTGGTTAATTGCTATTTTTCGGCTGGAGCAGATTTTGAACCTGCGATAAATGTTCCCAATCCGAGTATAGCTGTAAGTGTAGGAATAATTGCACCCACTCTTTGCATAAGATCTTCCTGGGTAATGAAAAGAAATATGCCGATAGAAGTAATCGCAATTAATACTGGCGTGCGGAAGCGATTCCAGGTACCCTGTACTTTGAACTGACGCTCGAGTTTTTCAATTTCTTTGGTTCTTTTCTTACCTAATAAATAATTCCTGAAACTCACACTCATAATTCGAAGGTCATCCTGATGGTAGTACACAAGGATGCCTTTATAAAGAAGGCCCTGAATCATTCCTGCATTTTTCCAATTGATGAAACCATCAAGTGCCATATCATAAAGAAAATACTGCTCATTGGGACTCAGGTCATCCCAAAGCATATCATAAAAATCTTTGAAATGGTATTGATTGTAAAGAATATTTTCTTCGGCCTTAACAACCTCGTCTTCCTCTACTCCTGTGAATTTGTATTCATCTTTCCATATCCTATACAGATCATGAGCAAGTTGCTCGTTCGATTCCTGCTTAATAGTATCCCCGACTTTAGATGTAGCCTCATCCTTAGAGGTAAATTCCTTATCAACAGATTTTTTTTCTGCTGAATCTTTTTCTTGTTTTTCCTTATGATATTTCACTATACTCTCAAGGTTTTCTCTTCGTAAATATCCAATAGATGTTTTTTTGATAATTAGATTGTCCTTGCTATAAGCGAATATTTCCCAGTCTGGATAAAGCCCGATTAAAAATAATCTACGACACATAGCTTTAATTAAATAATACAATCCAGCAAGAAGTCCGAGGCTAAACACCACTACCAGAAACAACCACTCCCAGGAATTCATTCTGTAATATTTCCATATACCGGGAATAATGCTTGAAATTACAAGAGAATGATTTTGATAAGCCGGATCAAATGGCAGATTTTCAGGACTCAGATTGTATTTAAGAGTATCACGTGGAGCACCTCTCCGCCATAAATGTTTCCAGGACCAATGACCATCAATCGCGCGATTTTGAATGGCCAATGGCGAATCAAGGGAATGGTAGTTCCAACCAGAAACGCTCACAATGGTGTCATAGGGCTCCGTATAGATGTTGAGAGGAGATTCAAAATGCTTTATTATAGGTTCGATTTTGAGAGAATCATCAGGAGAATAAATTCCATATTCAAAAGCTAGTGGACAATAAATTTCCATAAATGGCAATTTCCGATATTCTGCCATCCTCGAATCTATTTTCCTTGCAATACCAAGTTGGCTTGTTTTTGTAATTAATACTTGTTCTCTCTTCTGTGCGAATACATAAAACAACGTTGCAGGTAGAATTGAAATGGCTGCAACCAGCAGGAGTACAAACAAGTAATAGCGATTTGCAGAAGTCTTATAAATTTCCTGTCGATCAATCCATTTCTCAATT
Source organism: Bacteroidota bacterium (assembly GCA_003175935.1). GTDB lineage: Bacteria > Bacteroidota > Bacteroidia > Chitinophagales > Chitinophagaceae > PSRI01. The sequence continues at coordinate 10,867 of PSRI01000113.1, read as the reverse complement.
TTGGTTTTCTCAAGCATTGCACCGATAAATTCCGCCAAAAGTGGGATCACAAGCAAACTGCATAATTCGAATAAAACTATAGAGACAAGTTTGCCAAAATCGGTGATTTTAAATATGAATATGTCCAGAATTACCAGAAAAAAGAAAGGTATAAGATTGTATAGATAAAAAGCCGCCGGCATCTTACCTCTCTGGTCCTCTTTTTGGGATTGAGGTTCGCGTTTTACTATACTCTTGATTTTTTCATAGCTACTTTTTTCTTTTACAAGCAGACATCTTTTGTAAGTCAGGTATAAGTTCCAAACTGTAATGATCGGACCAATAAGACCAACAAACCATATGTAGGGACTGAAATCGAAAACCCAGGAAAAAAGAATACTCCCAAGGAGATTTAAGATGATGTAACGGTTCGCTTTGTTTATAAAATCAAGTTTATCGGCACCCGGCTTTAGCCATTTGAATTGGTTAGCTGGTTGCCGAAGTCTTGAAATAAAATTGAAGCGGTTCCAACCTACCAAAGCATACAAAAATAACATTGACTGCAATATCAAAACACAATAGAATGTGAATGAACTTACTCGTAAATCAGATGCCGTGCTGGGTTCAATGCAATGGTACACTATCAGGCTCCAGCTTAAATTATCCATGGGCCTTGCAAACAACGAATATTGTTTGTCGAAAATGAATTGAATCGGGATATACTGACTATGCCTGTTTACAATAGTTCTGTTTAATTGCTGCCCTCCACCTAACCATTCTAAAAAGTTTTCCTTGAGTGTTACAATTCCGTCCGATCTAAAAAGGATTTTTCCTTGTTTATCCAGGACATAAAATCCATATCCACTCGGAAGAATTGTATTCATTAAACTCCGCATTGAAAGCGACATGCTTGCCATTCTCTTGGGCGGTATTATGCTGGGAATTCCAATATTGACTTCGAATTTTCCAGTGGACATACTATGAACTGGTTCGATGACAAAGGGTGTGGGATTAGGACCTTCCAAAGTATTTGTTCTTCCCGCTTTAAAATCCTTAAAATAATTTCGTTCTGAAAGGTCCAGAAATGGTAAGGGTGTTTCTGTGAGTTTGCTTTTGAATACCTGCATTCCTGTGTCAGAAGACCAATGAAGAACGGTGAAATCGAGATTGCGACTTATCAATTTAGAAGCTGGGATTTGGAGTGAATCACAATTCCTAACCTTGTTAATAACACAGATTGAAATTTTATTTTTATCGTTAACTGGTAATCCACTGAGTGCATATCCCAGCAGGGCTCTATCCGCATCCCTAATTCCTTCTGTAACGTCAGAAAGTTCTTTTTGAAAAGAGCTATGGATCTTCTCGCTAATATTGTACAACTCTTCTCGCGTCCTCCTGTCTGCGCCTGTTTGCATAACCAGGTGTTGCCACATTATTGCCAGCACAGCCATTCCCACGAAAAGCGAAACGCCTAATATTGCAATATCCTTTACGCCGATATGCTCTTCGGAGCTTAGTAAAAAAATTTTTACAAAAGGAAGGCTGATTAAAAGGAATATAAAAAGGTTCAAAATAATATCAGTAGCGAGGAATGGAATATTTTGAAGACGACTGATATATTTTTTCTCTGGCACCAGGCCAGCAAGAATTATTGTATGTTTCCCCAATTGAAATGGCAGCAAAAAAACTTTATAAGGATTGCCATTTACGGGAAGGTCCAAAATTTTAGAAAATTGAAGCCCCTTAAAAAGTTTTCCTATACTATCAGTTGGAATCCGATCCGATATAAATAAATCTTCAGAGTGGTAAAGCATACTCACTCCGGTATCTCTCGGGTTAGCGTCACTTCTCGCACATTGGTGTAATGCAAAATAATTTTCAAAAAAATCTACTCTGTCCTGATCAAGTGTTTTGCCAATAATTTCCTCCACATTGATGCTGAATGTGAATCCACCACCAAAACTGAATAGTAGACCTAAATCCGGATCAGGATGGAAGTTTCCAAGTTTTTCATACACCTGCATCGAAGGTGTATCAGGCAATGTGTTATCATCAACACGCCATTCCGAATACGGAAAAGGACCTGTAGTATCTTTCCTGGAACCCACCCTCATACTATTGCGGGCGAGATCATCGTCTTTTTTTGCTTTAAAAAAAAGGTTATGGTCAATCACACTTTGTACGATTCCCCTGGATTGCTGTTGGAGGATCAAGAAACCCTGACGCTGTAATCGCTCGCGATTATCGGGAATATATTTGAAGTAATATAGTGCAAGAAAAAGCAATGCCAATAGCAATATGATCAGCAAAACGCTGAAGCGCCTGAGCATAGCTCCCATATTTTGAAACAGGTTCATTTCTCAGCATCATTTTGGTGAGGCAGGCACGCGGACATTAAACAAATACCCACCATAAAAAGAGCAATAAAAAGAATGTCCCGTATAAATAGACGATAGTCCACTTGGTTAGGGAAACAAAATAAAGAACTCTTGTTTTGGTGGGTGAGTATCTGCTTAGTGATGAAGAGATCAAAACGTTTTCGATGATGTCTGTAGTCCAGGCCACAAAAGGCGCAATCAACAGCACTTTGAGGGAACCCAATGAACCGTTGTGCTTCTCAGCAAGATGAATAATTAGTGCTCCCGTAAAAAACATAAACCCATAGGCGAAGACCATAAAGATATAATCCAGTGAAAGCTGTAATCTGATGGCTCCTTTCACTTTTTCAGAAGCAGTTGTAACAATATTTCTAAAAGGATCAAGTTTCCTGGGTAATTCCAGCTGCATCATTTTAAAACTGGAATTATCGGGTAGGAAAAAGAAAGGTTGCACAGCCGTCATGATCATTCCCATAGCAAGAGACGCCATTGCAGTAATGATCATGAGCCAGCCCAATAAACTTGCGGGATCCTGAATAACAATACTCCAGTGTAAACTATCTGATTCCATTTCCCTGATTTATTTTGATGGTAGATTTTTCATTGAAGCCTGAGTTTTGATATTATCCTTTAGATCTTCATTATAAATTCTGTTTTTCAACCTCTCCTTTTTGTAACTCTGCCATTCAAAAACCAGGTTAGCCTTCAGTTTGTCTTCAGTTCTGAAATCATTCTTTTTTTGATTATCGTAAATTGAAAAGGTTCCTTTCCGAAATGCCACATGGTTGCCTTCATTAATTAATTTCTCAACCTCTTCATCAGTAATGGCATGATGGGCGAGAAATATAGTAGCAGAAAGAGCTCCTCGAAAGAATAACTCGATCTTATTCTGTTCGTGGAGATAAAAATTCAGCCAGTGAATCTTTCCCGTATCTACGCTTCGTACTGTTTTCTTGTAGAGATCATGCTTCAAAGCAAATTCACGATCGTAAAAAAATCTCATGGTACTAATGAGTGAGCCTGCGAGTCCCATGATGTCATTGATTCGGGTCGACTGATAGTCTTCCTGATACTCCAGCCTAATGCCAAACGTAGGTTTTCTGGGAACTGGTAAATCAGGATTGTAAAAAACATTGATGGGGAAATTTGAGAGTAGCCCACCATCTACAAAAATGGCCTGGTCCTTTGGGCCAGCACCTGTTTTCATTATTTTATTCCATTCCTCGCGGATGGTTTCCATTTGGCCCTCGACAAAATTTACCTGGAATGGTTTGTAAAAAATTGGCACCGACATTGAGGCACGAACATATTTCGCGGGTGATACAGTTTGATAATCATTTCCCCAGTACATCTTATGCATACCCGGGAATTCAACTTTTATTTCGTGAGTAATATCAGAGCTGACAATTACGAGTTCGCGGGTGATGGATTTTTCCTGGCGGAGTCTCACTTCAAATGCATTCATGATCAAATCCAATTTATGCTCCGCATCTGTTTCTTCCAGTGATTTATCAGGGAAAAGAACAGAACGCAATTCTGAAATCAGGTTTTCTACGTTCGGTTCAGTTTTCACTTTCTCAATGATCTCGTCCATATTTGCAGTCGACTGTACCGGTGAGTGAGTCAATCCTTCTTTGGGAATGATGGGATCGCAGGGATTGTATTGTGGGTTGAACACATCGCTTTCTTCCGTAAATTTTTTATTGAGGTCTTCTGTATTTTCAATTCCATTTTCAACCAAAATATTAGTGATCCAGGTTTCAAAATTATCTCCAGGATTAATTCCGAGAAACTCAGCGAAGCGATACATCAGTCTGCCAATTAATAATCTGCTAAAAAGCCAGGCAAGAATAGTAGCTACAGAAACTGCAGACAAAATCGTAATTAATACAAAAGCTAATCGCAAACCGTTTTCTACAGGATAAATCGCACTGGCCACTGAACTAACCAGGAGCGTAGACAATGTAATACCCAGTATAATGATCAGCTTTTTATAGAAGTAAAATTTTGATTTCAGATATTCACCAGATGATTTAGGGGCAAATAGATTGAGAAAAATGGTTCTCCATAACTGATGACCATCGATCATCTCACGCAAATCTTTTTTTGCGAGATATTCCAGTACTTTTTCGGACCTGGTTTCATAATATTTTACATCCTTGACAATTTTACTTCCTCTCTTTCGAAGTTCATCAGCTTCTTCATTTGTATAAACCGCATTAAGTAAAAGAGTATTGATAGATCCTGCGCTCGTACCGGCCATCTTCATAAATCTCACACCCATTTTTTCGAGGATATAAGTGTATCCTGCTAAAGCAATTCCGTGGATTCCCCCACCTTCCTGCGCCAGATCAACGTATTGTCTGCCGAAAATATCCCGGATGTCACTCACACAAATCCCCTTTGGGAAATTCTTAGAAAGAAAATCAGTAAACGGTTTTACAGCATCGGTGAATTCCTGCAAGTCTGGTTGCTGATCTGGCATCTCCGGGAAATTTGTATGGGCTGAATAAAAAATAGTGGGAGTCGGATAATGTGAAAATAGAGCGCATTTCCAAAAATGTCAACAGGGTTTATACGCAAGAATGATCGTTATTTCGCGAATTGAAGAGGAAAGAATAAAAAATTACTACAAAGCGGGTATACCGATTTGGATTAGGCTTGAATGAATAGAAAGATAGGATGGATTCAAGCAGAAATTTGACTGGCAATGCGATGGAGGTTTCTGGCCTCAATCCTTTCTCCGCACCACTGGATGAGATCCGGATCCACAAGGAATGAAGCATTTTCGGAATTCCAGTTTCCGCGCATGTCCCGCTCAATATGGAAATGAAACAGGCCGCGATTTGTGACTGTCACCACGAAAAACCTACCTGTGTATTCGAGGATTCCAGATTCCACTTCAAGTAACTCGGGATGGAATGTGGCATAATACTTTGCTCCTTCGCGTTCATAGGGGAATTTGAACACAGGAGTCGAATAATCAACCAGAAGCTTTTGCATAATCATAGCAGTTAAAAAACCCGGCACCCTAAAAAAGGTACCGGGAAATTATTGAATACTAAACCCAACACCAAGATAGTAAATACTAAATAACTTAGCAAACATTTTACTAAAATATTTATTAACATTCCTGGGAGATTATTTATCCGAAAGCTTCAAATGACCCTGCTTTAAGAACGGACTCTAATATATTAGTCAAGGATTTTTTAGCAACTTCAAATGCCGAACTGCCCATGCTGATTCTTCTTACTCCTGCATGGTATAGCTGACTGAATGGAGGAAGTCCGGCAGTGCGAAGCACATTAAGTGGAATTTGAACTGATGAAGAAATTTGTTTGATTTGACTAAGATTGATCGCCAGGGGAACAAAAATGCCATCGGCTCCGGCTTTTTCATAAGCCACGACCCTTTCCAAAGTTTGCGAGAATGCATCCGGCATTTTTCTGAGAAAACCGTCTGTCCTGGCATTTATGAAAATTTCTATCTTTCTTTTGAAAAGTTCTTCTTTAATACCAGATAGAAGATTTTGAAAATCACTAACGCTTCGCAAAATCCTGCTGTCACCTGGACTGGAATCTTCAATATTCACACCAGCTACTCCCTGATCAAAAAGTTTTTGCAAATTATCTGCTATACCTTTTGAACTATCCGCATAACCTCGCTCCAGGTCAACTGAAAATGGAACATCCACTTCCGATTTTATTTTTTTCACCACGTCCAACAACATTTCAAATGGAAGATTTTGTCCATCCTCATATCCAAGGTTCAGGGCCAGGGCCCTGCTTGAAGTGGCAATTGCTTTAAATCCCAGAGCCGCAAAAATTCTTGCACTCGTTAAATCCCAGCAATTGCCAATCAATAAAGGAGAATCTCCGTAATGGAGATCACGAAATTTTTCAAAGTTGTTCATGTAGTAGCAGTGTTATGTTAATTGTAAAGTGAACAATTCAGTAGCTAAATGTGGGAGTTCAATCATAAGGATTTTAAACTCTCGAAAACTATATTCATTTGTAGCAATTTTGGGCCACTCGCTCCATGTGTAAGGAGCTCGGAGAATCTGCAAGTCCAACACTTAATCTTTTTTTGCGATTAGCTTCGGTGATCTTTCTATTCTCCCGTCATCCGTCGGGATCTAAATGTGTGAGAGAAATGGAAGGATGATCTGCAATCATCCTGACTCTATGCCCAAGCAGATTTCTCGCACCATCTCACTACGCTCGTGGGCTCGAAATGACAAAAAAAGAATTTGAGAAGGGCCCGATCATTTTCTATGCTTCTTTTTTGGTTCATTCATTTGAGCTGCAAAAAAGTCAAAGATGAACCATCGTCGGCATCATTTTGCTGTAGCGGCATGCAGCCCATTTTAGACATTTTAGCTGCAGCCCCGTCCGAACCCCGGCTTGAACGAGTCATTCGGCCTGGGACTGTAAAGAGAAAAATCGCTCAAGGTCAGGTCGATGAATCTCAACGTCATTTCAAGTTTAACTTGACAATAGTTCTGGTTGCATCTTTAATCCAACACCAATTCTGTTCCATGCATTAATGGTAATGATGGTCATGATAATTTGCGCCGTCTTCTTTTCCCCAAAGGCAGCAATTGCTTTTTCGTACAAGGGCTGGCTCAACCCATGCTGATGAATGAGTGTAATTTCTTCAGTCATTTCGAAAGCAATTCTTTCTTCCTCAGAAAAAACATTTTCAGCTTCTTTCCATGCACTCACTAACATTGTTTTCTGTTCGCTTACGCCCACCTTCCTGGCATCATGCGAATGCAAACTCACACAATAAGAACACCCATTAATCTGAGATGCCCTTAGTCTAATCATTTCCCGAATCGCGGGATCAAAATCGGTTCTATCTACATAATCATCCAATGCAGACATGGCCTTGTATGCGTCTGGCTGAACCTTGCCCATTTTAAATCTTGTTTCCATAAACCTGAATAAATTGATTGTTGTTTGATTGTGATTTACATTGCTAAATTATGAAGACATTGGACTACCTTAGTAGTCCAGATTTAATAAAATATGTAGTCCAGATGCTCCCCTACAAATCTCTTATTATCATCAACCGACAGGCTGCAAATCCGGTATATATCCAGATTTCAAATTCAATGGTCAAACTAATTCGGAATGGTCTTTTAAAACCAGGCTCCCCTTTGCCAGGAAGTCGGCAGATGGCTGAGTTGCTACAAGTGCACCGGAAAACAGTTGTGGCGGCTTATGAAGAACTTTTTGCACAGGATTGGATCGAAACCATTCCCCGCAAAGGCGTTCTTGTATCCCAAAATCTACCCGAACTAAAACCCCGAATCTTTTCTGCTAATTCGAAGGAGTCCAGGTTCGCGACGCTTTCAGGATTTTCCTTTCGGTCACCAGCAGGGCGGCTTTCGAACACAGAAACTGCTTCAGGGCATCGACTAATTATTAATGATGGTTTTCCCGACCCGAGAATAAGTTCGGTTGATTCCCTCTTGAAAGAATACAGAAGACTCTTTCACATTCCAGCCATTCAAAGAACTACCCAATATGGAAACCAGGCTGGTTCTCCGAAGTTACGGCAACATATAGCCGAATTTTTAAGTGACTCCCGGGGTATGGATCTGGGTCCTGAGCATATTTTGATGAGCAGGGGCGGACAGATGGCCATTTTTCTGGTTGCTTCTCTCCTATTGAAACCGGGATCGACAGTGATCGTTGGAGAACCCAATTATCCGATGGCTAATATGTGTTTTGAAAATTTTGGTGCAAAATTGATTCGGGTACCCGTTGACGAAACAGGAATTGATGTTGAACAGATCGAGAAAATTTGCAAAAAGAAAAAGCCAGATCTTTTATATATTATCCCCCATCATCATCATCCCACTACTGTTACACTCAGTGCAGAAAAAAGAATGAAACTGGTTCATCTCATCCGCACTTATAATTTTCCAGTTATTGAAGATGATTATGATTTCGATTTTCACTATTCAAGCAGTCCGATCCTTCCATTAGCAAGTGCAGACCACGGAGGGAATGTGATATATATCGGTTCCTTTACTAAGTCACTGGCTCCATCAATAAAGATTGGCTATATGGTGGCACCGGAAAATTTTATAAGAGCGATTGCCCAACTTAGAAAAATCGTTGATATCCGTGGTGACACTTTACTTGAAGAGGCCCTGGCTGAACTTTTCAAGACAGGTCAAATTCAGTTGCATCTTAAGAAATCAGCAAAACTGTATCATCAGCGACGAGACCTCATGGCAACTTTACTTGAAAAAGAATTTGGAAACAAAATTCAATTCAGGGTTCCACCCGGAGGAATGGCAATTTGGGTAAGATTTAATTCGAAATACCCACTGGCTGCTATTGCAAAACGGGCGTCCTCAAAATCATTGTTTATGAGTGATGGGAAATTTTATAATACGGGCCAGGAAGATTACAATTCCTTAAGAATGGGATTTGCCTCTCTTAATGAAAAGGAAATCAGGGAAGTTGTTGACATTTTAAAAACCAGTTTTTGAACTAATTGCCATTTTTATGGCAGATATCATTTCAATCATAAATTTGTCTAATGGATGCTCAGATTAAAGATATACTTCTAAGAAAGTTTGACTTATGGTCGGCCCTGTCCGATGAAGAGTATAAAGAATTGAATGTGCTCGACAGTACAAAAGAATTTAAGGAAGGAGAATATATTTACTTTGAAGCTTTCTTGCATAACCAGATTTATTTTATCAAGCACGGCTTTATTCGCATCGGGCATCTCGATGATGAAGGAAACAAGATAGTACACGATATTTTGCAACCCGGAGATTTTTTTGGACAACTAAGCCTGGAGAGAAGTAATCTAAATGGCGAATTTGCACAGTGTATAAAATCCGGAGTGAGTTTATGTTCATTCACTATCGAAGATTTTAATCAGCTGCTGAGCAAAAAACCTCAGCTGGCCATAAAGTATAGCAAACTGGCAGGCTTGCGCATGAGAAGATTTGAAAATCGGATCCTGAATATTCTTCAGAAGGATACGAGAACCAGGTTAATTCAATTTCTGGATCAATTGCTCAGGGAATCTAAATCTAAAAAACATCTTTCCCCGAATTCCATTTCGATCCCCAATTATTTAACCCACGAAGAAATTGCGCAATTGATTGGCGCCAGCAGGCAGACGGTTACCACCCTGATTAATCAACTCAAAGAATCCGGGAAACTCGATTATTCCCGAAAAGCCCTGGTGTTCCAAAATGTTTTTAATGAAGATTGGAAAGCGGATTAGCTATTTCAATTACTTTTCTTTGATCTGCGAAGGATCGTGAACTACAATTTCCGGTTTCCCTTTATACAATTCTATTTTTCCAGTTATACACAGATCTTTGTGGACCCACTTCTCCTCGGGTTTGAAATTAAGTTTAGTTCGCACATCCTCAAATATTACAATGGTGATAGGATTATCGGGATATGCTGCTCCCATATTTAGAAGTGTCGGCTTGTTATTAGAACTTTCGAAATAGCGGGCGGTGAAAATCTCGCCACAAACAGTTAGACTGTCGCCAATATGCCTGGCAGCGTCTTCTGGATTTATAACCTGCGCTTTTGTTGTAAACGCAATGGACAAAACTAAGATGGACAGTATTAGCCTGATCCTCATGGTTATTATTTTTCCAAAAATAGAAGAGAATTGATTTTGAAGGAGGAATTGCCATTGGATTAACAAATCTATCGTTTAGGGGTTGTATGTCAGGACCTCTTAGAAATTGCCCTGATAAGCAGCAGAACAATAACAATAATAATTACAACTGACAGAATTCCGAACCAGGTTCCAGCTTTAAAAATATCTCCGGCTATAGTGCAGCCACTAAGGAAAATAAGTAGGAGTGAAATAATTGAAATGGGGAATTTGATATTTCTCATAATAATTTTTTATAATGAATTGCAGATTTTATACCGTCAAAAAACAAGCGGAAAAATCTACGAACGTGCATCATTGCGAACTAATTCCACAAATAACTCCCCACATGTGTAGAATTTTTTGGACAAATTTTCTCTGACGAAAGATTTCTACGCCTAGGTAAAGCGGGGAGCAGGTATGGAACAGGATTTGCAAATATTACAGTAGGTTTTTCTTAGGATATTGGATTTTAAAAACGGGCCTTAATTTCAATTAGGGCCCCTTTATTTTGTATAAGGTCTTCATTTTTCCCGCATAGAAATTTGCAATCTTTTTATCAGACTCACTTGCGTTAAGCTATAAATGAAATTACTGCGAAGGCCTCACGCCAGGGCGCAAAGTCCGCCGGCCGGCGGATCGCAAAGAGGCAAATTCAAACAACCTTGATTCGTAGGCAGAACGTTTTTCAATTGTAATTGTGTGTGTTGTCATTCCGAACAAGCCGCGATGAATAGCCAGTGTTTTGATTAAATTTTCCGGCGCAGAGAGGAATCTGCAACGCAGAAAAAAGGAAGGATGATTTCAATCATCCTGGCTCATTGCCCATGCAGATTTCTCGCTCGGATGCGTTGCCCGGC
>PSRI01000034.1 GCA_003175935.1 Bacteroidota bacterium | reverse complement strand
GCTTTGATTCCATGCAAAATATTATAACGACCTGCCTGGTTGGCGTGCCACAGCATATATCCTGCATTCGCGTATGCGTTAGCGAAAGAATCCAAAGGGGCATCGAGTCCGGATTTTTCAAACACGTCCACGAATGTGAGATCCATATATAAGTCGTCGTATAACCCGGGGATATTGGTCATGGTTTCTTTCAAATAGCCACTATACCAGTTGATGGGTTGGTAATCTCCAATAAATGTGCCCTGAAATCTAAATTCCATCGGCCCCCCGAATGTGACACCGATGGTTTGGCCTGCCCAACCGCCTTTAATTTTATCCTGAAGTTTTTGCTTTGATATCCCAAATAATTTCGGCTGCGCGAAAGAGATTGAAAAAATCAGGAGGTGAAAGATGGAGATTAAAAATCTTTTCATTTCAGGAAATTTCTATTGATAATTCTTTTCTGAATGGTGCGGAATTTTGTGCACCTAATCTTGTTACAGAAATGGCCGCAGCTGCGCAACCGAATTTAATTGCAGATTCCAGATCCATATCTTCTGAAAGTGCTGTTGCGAGTGCACCGCTGAATACATCTCCTGCTGCGGTTGTATCAACTGCTTTTACCTTTTTTGCAGGAATGGTTTTACGAAGGTTGGCGCTGGCGACATATGCTCCCTCTTCTCCTAAAGTGACGATTACGTTATTCACTCCTTTCTTGAAAAGAATTTCAGCTGCACTTGCCGCATCATCTTCATCTTCCACTTCAATGCCTGCTAACAATGAAACTTCTTTTTCATTGGGTGTGATGAAATCAATCAGTGGATAAATTTCATCAGGAAGAATTTGAGCAGGTGCCGGATTGAGAATAATTGTCTTTCCCAGTGATGCTCCTTTTTTTATTGCCCGAAGTACTGATTCGAGTGGAATTTCAAGTTGCAGTAAGATAATTTTTACCTGAGATGCAGTTAGTTCAATTACTTTTTCAACCTCTTCCGCCAAAAGATTTCCATTGGCCCCCGAGGCAACAGTTATTGAATTCTCGCCTTTTTCATCAACATTAATCAGGGCAACACCACTCGGATGGTCGGCATCAAAAATCACGTGCTCGACATTAATGCCCATATCGATAAAATGCTGACGTGCAGTTTTACCAAATATATCGTTGCCCGTTTTGCAGAGGAAAATAACTTCGCCACCCAGCCTGGCTGCGGCCACGGCCTGGTTCGCACCTTTTCCACCTGGATTCATATAAAAATTACCACCCAGAATGGTCTCACCGGGCGAAGGAAGTCGGGAAGATTTAATCACCATATCCGTATTGGAGCTACCTATCACCAGTATCTTCCTGTTCATTGCTAATCGTTGAAATTTTGAATGAAATCGATTGTTTAAGATAATGGATTTTCTCCAGTTCTTTAATGTGAATTGCTTTCCTTTAAATAAGGTATTTTAGCTGTACGGCGCATCGTGCTTGGCCTATTCATTTATCTTTACAAACAGCCTTTTTTGAAAACCTGTATTTATGCCTCTACCATTTACGAATAAAGAAGTTTTGAAAATGCTATCGGAATCGAAAGCCGAAAAAGTAAAACTTGCAATCACAGACATCGATGGCATTCTCCGCGGAAAAGTTATAAGCATTGAGAAATTTAAATCCATAGCAGAAAAAGGCTTCGGGTTTTGCGATGTAGTATTTGGTTGGGATGCAGGTGATGTAGCATACGACAACGCTTCAATTACGGGATGGCATACCGGATACCCCGATGCAACAGCTGTAATTGATCCAAAAACTTTTAGAAGGGTGCCCTGGGAAAACGACCTTCCATTTCTTCTGGCAGATTTCAGGGACCCCAAAGGAAATGATTTAGTTGTTTGTCCAAGGAGCCTTCTTAAGAGAATTAATGCACAGGCAGAAAAATCCGGGTATACAGCTTTTTTCTCACAGGAGTTTGAATGGTTCAATTTTGTGAACAATGTTTCAGAGTTGTATGAAAATAATTTCAGACCACTCAAACCGATGACTCATGGCATGTTCGGTTATTCCATACTGAGAGCTTCGCAGGAAAGTTCATTTTTCCACGAGTTATTTGACCTTTTGAAAAAATTTGATGTTCCTCTTGAAGGTATTCATACGGAAACGGGTCCCGGAGTGTATGAAGCCGCAATTTTATACGCTGGCACCATTGAAGCGGCAGATCGTGCAGTACTTTTTAAAAGTGGGGTCAAAGAAATAGCACATCGACATGGTTTGATCGCAAGCTTTATGGCAAAGTGGAATGAAAATTTGCCGGGATGTAGCGGCCATGTGCATCAGAGCATTTGGTCTGGCGACGGTAAACAAAATCTTTTCTACGATAAGAAGACAAAGTCAGGAATGAGCAGCTTTATGGAAAGTTATATTGCCGGGCAGCTCTACTGCATGCCTCATATACTTCCTTTGTTTGCGCCTACAGTTAACAGTTATAAGAGACTCGTGGAAGGAGCATGGGCCCCCACAACTTTAACATGGGCCATAGATAATCGTACCACAGCACTTCGCGCACTGCCCGGATCTCCAAATTCAAGCAGACTCGAGACAAGAGTTGTTGGATCAGATTCCAACCCATACCTGGCGATGGCGGGATGCCTGGCATCGGGATTATATGGAGTGAAGAAAAAAATGAAATTGAAAACACCTGCCACGGTGGGAAGCGGGTATGCAAATAAATCCGGTGGAGTTCTCCCGAGAAATTTGTGGGAAGCAACCCAGGCAATGAAAAATTCCGATGTCGCTAAGGAATTGCTTGGGGCAGATTTCGTGGATCATTTTGCAAGAACAAGAGAATGGGAATGGAGACAATTTTCTAAAGTAGTTACCGATTGGGAACTAAGAAGATATTTTGAAATTATTTGACAAAGCAAGATTTGATTACAGTAACAATAAACCAGCTGGAAATGGCAGATTTTAATACAATCAGACAATTTAATTTCCCAACAATTATTCGGTTTGGAGCAGGGGCGGTAAAAGAATTGCCGGCTTATTTAAAGCAGAATAATTTAAAAGCTCCCTTAATTGTAACCGATCCAAACATTGTACAGCTTCCTTTCTTTAAATTGATCGTTGATGATTTGACGAAAAATAATATAGCAGTTGAAATTTTTAGCTCCATCCATAAGAATCCTGTAAAATCTGATGTATACAAAGGAGTGGAACAGTGGGATGAAACTAAAAGAGACAGTATCATTGGTATCGGCGGTGGCGCGGCCCTGGATGTCGCAAGGGCCATTGTACTTCGAATCAATCATCGGGAGGATTTATTTATATATGATGATCTTATCGGAGGAGATATATACGTGACTAATGAAGTTCCTCATTTCATTACTATACCCACCACCTCAGGAACAGGAAGTGAGGTTGGTCGAAGTGCAATCATTGCAGATGATGAAACTCATCAGAAGAAAATATTGTTTGCTCCAAAGCTGATGGCCAAGATTGTTTTTGCAGATCCAATTCTCACAATGGAACTGCCAGCTCCGATAACAGCTGCTACAGGTATGGATGCACTCACCCACAATATGGAAGCATTCCTGGCAAAAAATTATCATCCCATTTGTGAAGGAATTGCATTGGAAGGTATTGCCCTGGTAAATGAGTCTTTGGAAAAAGCAACAAATAAACCTGACTTAGAATCGCGAAGCAAAATGCTTTTGGCCTCTATGATGGGTGCTATTGCATTCCAAAAAGGGCTTGGGCTTGTCCATTCACTGGCGCATCCAATGTCGCAGTTGCTGGATACACACCACGGGCTGGCAAACGCAGTGAACATACCATATGGAATGGAATTTAATATCGCGGGATTCGAACCTCAGTTCAGAAGAATTGCAAGGAGCCTGAACCTTAAAGAGGAAACAGGTTCCGCCGTTGTGAAATATTTGTTTGATTTAAATTCGTCCATCAACATACCACACAAACTAAGGGATGTGGGAGTGAAAATGGAACATATTGAAAAACTGGCGGACCTTGCAGAAGCTGATTTCTGTCACGCCAATAATCCCAAGCCTGTAAAGCGTGAAGATTTCAAACAACTTTATTTGAAGGCGCTTTAATATTAAAATCGAATTTTAAAAAAACTGAAATCTGAATTGTGGCACAAAAGAAATTGATCATAGGAGTTACAGATTGCAGCAAGTACGCAAACTATAGCAAATGGATCGCTTCCTACAACGATTCTGTTGAAGTAGTCAGACTTAGTTATGGTGAAAATAATGTCCATGATTTCGAAAGATGTCATGGGATTGTGCTTACCGGTGGTGAAGATGTTCATCCACGGTTCTATGGAATGCCTGAGCTTTATGAATATTGCTATAAAGAAGATGTAAATGAGGTAAGGGATGAATTTGAATGGCGCGTACTTGAGTATACAAAAAAACAAAAATTGCCAGTACTCGGTGTTTGCAGAGGACTTCAGATCGCCAATGTTTTTTACGGAGGAACTTTGATTCCTGATATTCCGGCGTGGGGAAAATTCAATCACAGCAAATGCAGCGATGGCAATGACAGGTACCATCATATCATGGTTGATCCCAACTCCTTGCTTTACGATCTAACAAAAGATGATAAAGGTTTTGTCAACAGTAACCATCATCAAAGTGCAGACAAACTTGGAGCAGGTCTCGTGGCAAGTGCCTTTTCGCCTGATGGTGTGATTGAAGCAATAGAATGGATCAATCCTGCTGCAAATCCATTCATTTGTCTCGTACAGTGGCATCCGGAGAGAATGACAAAACAGGACTCAGTCTTTGTAAAAAATATTCGTAAGGCATTTATGGAAGAGGCGCAGAAAACGGCGAATATGGTTCTATCCTGATCAAAAAAAATTATTATGCAAATCATCAATCCAGCTACAGAAGAAGTAATAAAGGAAATTGCTGATGATACTGAAGCGTCGGTAAAAGAGAAATATCAACGTGTAAAAAAAGGTCAGCTTTCGTGGGCTAAAACCAGCGTGACTGAAAGAGTGCAGTGTATTCAGAAATTTTATGATTTGCTGGATAAGGAAAAAGATGATCTGGCTAAAACGCTTACCAATGAAGTGGGAAAACCCCTGCAACAATCTTACAACGAAATAAATGGTGCGCGCACCAGGATAAAATTTTTTATCGATCATTCAGAAAAATGGCTGGCTGATGAATGGGTTGTAACGGAAGGGGCTACACGTGAAAAAATTGCCTACGAACCACTTGGTGTAATTGGAAATATCAGTGCGTGGAATTATCCCTTTTTAGTGGGTATGAATGTGATTATTCCTGCTCTCATTGGAGGGAATTCAGTTTTGTACAAGCCATCTGAATACGCCACACTAACAGGAATGCATATTCAAAGACTCCTTTATAAAGCGGGAATTGCTGAAGATAGTTTTCAGTTAGTTGCAGGTAAGGGCAATGTTGGAGAATATCTTTTGCAATTGCCTCTTGACGGATATTTTTTCACTGGCAGCTATCGAACTGGAAAATACATTGCAGAAAAAGTTGCCGGCAAAATGGTTCCTTTTCAACTCGAACTCGGCGGAAAAGATCCCATGTACATTATGGATGATGTGGATGATGTTGAAAAAGCCGCCGCCGCAGCGCTCGAAGGCGTTGTATATAATAATGGGCAAAGCTGTTGTGCGGTTGAAAGAATATACGTTCACGAAAAGATATTCGACCCATTTGTAAAGTCTTATGCCGAACAGGCCAAAAAATTGAAAGTTGGAAATCCACTGGATGCATCAACTGAAATTGGTCCGCTAAGCCGTAAACCTCAGGTTGAATTTTTACTCGGACAAATTAAAGACGCCGTTGATAAAGGCGCTAAAATTTTATATGGTGGTAAGGTACC
This sequence comes from Bacteroidota bacterium, assembly GCA_003175935.1. Taxonomy (GTDB): domain Bacteria; phylum Bacteroidota; class Bacteroidia; order Chitinophagales; family Chitinophagaceae; genus PSRI01. The sequence goes on along the minus strand of PSRI01000034.1, from coordinate 3,672 downwards.
TAACGGCAAAGGATATTTTATAGAACCCACAGTTTTGGTTAATGTAAATCATCAAATGAAATTGATGACAGAAGAATCCTTCGGGCCGGTTGTAGGAATTCAAAAAGTAAAAGATGATAAGGAAGCAGTTGATTTGATGCAGGACACAGAATATGGCCTCACTGCAGCTATATATTCCAAAGATTACAAGCGCGCCGAAGCTGTTATGAAAGAAATGAATACAGGAACGGTGTATTGGAATTGTTGTGACCGTGTGAGTCCGCATTTACCATGGTCAGGAAGAAAGCATTCAGGCATTGGTACTACGCTATCATACCAGGGCATCAGAGCTTTTGTTCATCCAAAAGCTTATCATATCAGAGATTAATTCCACACAAATAGTTTTAGCAGGAACTTTGGCTCATCATTCAAACTTTGAGTTATGCAATATCTTGACTAACTTGAATAGACGCCAAAATAACTGCATGCCATATGCGAAAAAATAATGTTTTTATCTGGTCCATTGTTGTCGCCCTGGGCGGCTTTTTATTTGGATTTGATACCGCGGTGATTTCCGGAGCTGAGCAATCCATCCAAAAGTATTGGCAACTGAACGACTACCAACACGGGTTCACCGTTTCTATTGCATTGATCGGAACTTTTTTCGGTGCTTTAATTGGAGGAATTCCTTCAAATGCACTGGGAAGGAAAAAGACTCTGTTGTTAATTGCCGCAATCTATCTGCTCGCTTCCCTGGGAACAGCGCTCGCAACCAATTGGTATGTGTTTTTATTGTTTAGATTTTTAGGCGGACTTGGAGTGGGTGCATCTTCTGTAACTGCACCCATTTATATATCTGAAATTTCTCCTTCAAACAGAAGAGGCAGACTAGTGGCTTTATTTCAATTTAATATTGTATTTGGAATCCTGGTTTCATACTTGTCAAATTACCTCATTGGAAGATCGGGAGAGGATTCCTGGAGGTTAATGCTCGGCATTCAGGCCATTCCTTCTTTTTTGTTTTTGATTTTGATTCGATTTGTTCCTGAAAGTCCACGCTGGCTTATTCTTAACAAAGGCAGAATTGATGAAGCAGGTGAAACAATGAAAATCATCGACCCTGATGGTTATGAAAAAGATCTTGAGGAAATTAAAAATAGCATGCATCTGGGAAATTCAACAACAGAATCGGTTTTTTCAAAAACATATCGCAAACCTGCGATGCTTGCATTTCTTTTTGCATTGTTCAATCAACTGTCGGGTATCAATGCAATAATTTATTTCGCTCCGAGAATTTTTGAAATGAGTGGACTGGCAAAAAGTTCCTCACTTTTATCTACAGTTGGAATTGGCCTTGTTAATTTTTCCTTTACACTATTGGCTATGAATTTCATCGATCGGTTTGGTCGCAAAATGTTGATGCAGGTTGGGTCAGTGGGATTAATTGCAACACTCGGCATTGCATCACTTGCCATGTATAGTCACCTTACAGGCTGGGCTGTCACCGGCGCTTTCCTTGTGTACATTGCATTCTTTGCATTTTCACAGGGAGCCGTTATTTGGGTTTTTATATCAGAAATTTTTCCAAATGAAGTGAGGGCTCAGGGGCAAACTTTGGGCAGTTCAACGCACTGGGCGATGGCCATTATTATAGCATTTAGTTTTCCGTTCTTTTCGCACAGATTTGGGGGAGCTCCCATATTCGCATTCTTCTGCGCAATGATGATTTTGCAATTAATTTTTGTATGGAAAGTGATGCCTGAAACCAAGGGTCGATCATTGGAACAAATCGGACAGACCGTAATTATGCACTAACAAAATGAAAATGGAGGACCCAGTTCAATATAAGGTTGTTTGTTTTGGAGAAATTTTATGGGATGTTTTGCCCGACAAAAAAATGCCGGGAGGTGCCCCAATGAATGTAGCCTATCATCTTAACCAGCTCGAGATTCCCACAGCAATGATTAGTCGCGTTGGGAAAGATGCATTAGGAGATGAAATCCTGAAATTTATTGAATCCAAAAACCTTAGTTCCAAATATATTCAATACGACGAAGAATATTCAACCGGAAAGGTATTAGCAACTTTGCATGGTAATGAAGTGAGTTATGAAATTTTGCAGCCGGTAGCGTGGGATTACATCAGAGCCAATCAAAATGTGCAGGACCTCGTTTCGAAGTCAGAATATTTTATTTTCGGAAGCCTGGTTGCAAGAAGCGAAACGTCGCGACAAACTTTATTTCAGCTGTTAGAAATTGCACCATTTAAGATTCTTGATATTAATTTGCGTATTCCACATTATGATCGTAAGGTCCTGGAATATTTGATGCAACATGCAGATCTCCTCAAACTAAATTCTGCGGAACTGGAATTGATTTCCGGTTGGTATAATTTAATGGGGACGGAACGGGAAAAAATGGTAGGTATTCAAAATAAATTTCAATTGCATACCATCGTTACCACACGCGGAGAGCATGGTGCAATTGTGCTTGCGGACGATAATTTTTATGAACATAAAGGATTTCAGGTGAAGGTTGCTGATACTATCGGCAGCGGAGATGCTTTTCTTGCCGCATTTTTATCTAAATTCATCAATTCTGAGTCTCCTGAAAAATCTATTGAATTTGCATCAGCGCTCGGCGCTTATGTGGCAACGCAAAATGGAGCCTGTCCGAATTATGCAAAAAAGGAAATAGAGATTTTTGTGGACCAACACAGAAAATCCGATTACGCATAGATGCGTTCAATTGCATCTTTGAATTTCTCCATAATTACCTTACGCTTGAGGCTTAGTTTTGGAGTCATTTCTCCTGTATCAATCGTCCATTCAGAAGGCAATAATTCAAATCTCTTTATTTGTTCCACATGATTAAAGTACTTGTTGAAATTTTCAACAATGTCTTTATAAAGTGCAATTACTTTCGGATTAGCGAAGAGATTTCTATTGGTAGTATCCTCAATTCCCTGTGATTTTGCCCACTGCTTCAATTGCGGGAACGCGGGAACAATTAAGGCGCCGACAAATTTTTTCTCCGAACCCACTACCATTGCCTGCTCTATAAATGGTGATTCCTTCAGTTTATTTTCTATTGCCAGCGGAGCAACATATTTACCACCACTTGTCTTAAACAATTCCTTCTTGCGATCAGTAATAGTAAGGAACCTGTCAGAAGAAAGTATTCCGATATCTCCGGTTTTAAACCAGCCATCTTCCATAACATCCGCAGTGAGGTCGGGGCGTTTATAATATCCCATCATTATATTCGGGCCTTTGCATAAAATTTCTCCATCTTCTGCAATTTTTACATCAACGCCGTCGATAATCGGACCTACAGTTCCAAACCTTCTTTTTGCAACTTCAAAACGATTTACACTAACTACCGGAGAAGTTTCGGTTAAACCGTAACCTTCCATAATTGGAATTTTAGCTGCGGTAAAAATTCTGATCAATCGAACCTGACACGCGGCTCCTCCGGAGACAATGCAAAGAAGGTTACCACCTATTGCGTCTCTCCATTTACTAAATACCAATTTATTTGCGAGAGCCAGTTGCATATTGTACCATGCTCCCATATTTTTATTGATCTCGTATTTTTCAGCAAGTCCGTGGGCCCAGTAAAACAATTTTCTTTTCACTCCACTCAGATCCCTGCCTGCGCTCATAATTCTTTCATATACTTTTTCGAGAACGCG
>PSRI01000070.1 GCA_003175935.1 Bacteroidota bacterium | reverse complement strand
GCTTTGATTGTTGGCGGTGCCGTTTATAATATTTTGGAAAATGATACGTTTATGATGAGTTACTTTATCATGCTGGGGATTGTCCTTCCAATGAGAAAAAGCAGTAATGAACGCAGAGCCTAATGTGCTCTGCGTTTTTATATGCTCTGCAAAGAAAATAAACTGATTGCTATGATATAATACTTGTAAAAATATACAGAATGAGGGGGAACGACTGTGAAGAAAGTACGAAAAGCCATAATACCAGCTGCTGGACTTGGGACTAGGTTTTTGCCTGCAACGAAAGCAATGCCTAAAGAGATGCTTCCGATTGTTGATAAGCCGACTATTCAATATATTGTCGAAGAAGCGATTGCGTCCGGAATAGAAGATATCATAATTGTTACGGGGAAAGGTAAGCGTGCAATTGAAGATCATTTTGATTTTGCACCGGAGTTAGAGAAAAATTTACTGGAAAATGAGAAATGGGATCTTTTGAATAAGGTGAATTATTCATCTAATCTGGCTGACATCCATTATATCCGGCAAAAGGAACCAAAAGGACTGGGACATGCTGTCTGGTGTGCTCGGAATTTTATTGGTGATGAACCGTTTGCTGTTCTTTTAGGTGATGATATCGTACAAAGTAAAACCCCGTGCTTAAAGCAGCTTATTGAACAATATAAAGAAACATATTCTGCGATTATTGGCGTTCAGCATGTGCCGGAAGATGAAACCCACCGTTACGGAATTATCGATCCACTTCAGCAGGATGGCCGAAGATACCAGGTCAAAAATTTTGTGGAAAAACCAGCAAAAGGAACTGCTCCATCCAATTTAGCGATTATGGGGAGATATATCTTAACCCCTGAAATTTTTATGTTTTTAGACCGGCAAGAAAAAGGGGCCGGGAATGAAATCCAACTAACAGATGCTATACAAAAATTAAATCAGATCCAACGCGTGTTTGCTTTTGACTTTGAAGGGAAACGTTTTGATGTGGGCGAAAAAATTGGCTTTGTCAAAACAACACTGGAGGTTGCCCTACAGCAGGAAGACCTTCATGATGAACTAATGCAATTTATTAAAAACTTGATTAATAAGAATGACGCCAACAGCAGTCATTAAAATGCCAATCGAGCCTTAACCAAAAAAGTGCCTGACACCCGCCAAAAGGGTGCCAGGCACTTTTTTAATTTTGAATAGCCAAATTACAAATTTCGAACCTCCTATAGATGATAAAACAAGTAAGTTATTACAAAATATGGGAGGTTACCCTCGCATATTGTTGAAAAATGTCAAATGATAAGAAATTGAAACGAAGATGTAACTTTTAGTTTGTGTAATTCGTCAAATTTCATGGTATATTATTAAGAACTATGTATGTCCAACAGGAGATTTCATGAAACATAAAGTAACTGTCATTTCAAACATGTATCCGACAAGAGAACATAAGAGCTTTGGAATTTTTGTGAAAAATCAAGTAGAAGCATTGAGAAGCAGGGGATTGGACGTTGATGTCATTGCCATTGACAATCCGAACAAAGGTAAGCTGAATTTGCTGAAGAAATATGGAAAATGGATGATTTCTTTTGGAGCTCATTTGCTTTTTAAAGGCAGCAGTACATCCGTTGTCCATGCCCATTATGTGTTCCCTAGCGGCTGGCTTGCGAAGTGGTACAAAAAGCTTTTTGGAGCCCGTTTTATTGTGACTGCCCATGGCGGTGATATTGATAAAATGGTGAAGAAAAGCGGACGTATTCAGAACATGACCAAAAACATCTTAGCTGAGGCTGATCACGTCATTGCCGTTGGTCAAGAATTATTTGCCACACTTGAAAACGAATTTAAGTTGCCGGCATCAAAGCTATCCCTTATTAATATGGGGGTAAACCTTAGCGTTTTTAAGCAGGTGGATAAAGGGAATGCCCGGATGCAGTGCGGAATTCCTACAGGGAAAACGCCAATATTGTTTGTTGGCAATATCATTGAACAAAAAGGTCTAAATGAATTGATTGTGGCGTACAGCACTATCAAAAAAGATCATCCTGATTATGAACTGTACATACTCGGCTCGAATAAGGACCAAGGCTATTTTCAAAAAATTAATACCCTTATTTCTGAGAAGGAGCTTTCACAAAGCGTTCATTTTCTAGGGACTAAAAACCAGGCAGAGGTTGCTTTATGGATGGCTGCTGCAGAGGTGTTTGTCCTGCCTTCGCATATTGAAGGATTCGGCCTTGTAGCCCTAGAGGCGATGGCTTGTGGAACACCGGTCGTTGGAACGAATGTCGGGGGACTCAAGTATCTTCTCGATGATGGTAATGGTGTGCTGGTGGAAGTAAAGAATGCGGATTCGCTAAAAAGGGGAATTCAATCTGTCCTTGAATCGGAAGAGCTTAAACAGAGGCTCATTCAAAATGGCTTAGAAATGGCAAAGGAAAATGATCAAGACATCATGACGGACCAAGTCATACAGCTATACCAAGTGGAAAATGTAAAGGGCTTAAGCTAATGGCCCTGTCTCTTTTCGTTTCATCTATCAAAATAGTAAATTAGTGAAGTAAATGGAAAATATGAAATATTTAGTAATTTACTTGAAAAAGAAAATCTATTTAAAATAAATTTTAGCTGTGTTATAATCCACATGGTACATTCGTTAAGTTGTTATGTAATTGATTGTTAAATAGATAACTAACTTTCTAGTAACCTAGATGGTTACGGCCAATTATCTGAGGAGGATCATGATGATCTACATCACCCTGATATTATGTTTTATTAGTTCTATTCTTCTTACGCCTTTAGTAAAAAAACTTGCCTTTAAAATTGGGGCTACTGATAAACCAAATCAAAGAAAAGTGCATCAAAAAATTATGCCGCGTCTTGGCGGTTTAGCCATATACCTAAGCTTCATCATCGGAATGTTAGTGCTGCGTCCTGGAGGACCACATGCGCTGCCGATTATTATAGGTAGTATTATCATTGTCATTACTGGAATACTAGATGATATGCTAGAGCTTTCCGCAAAAATTAAATTTATTGCTCAGATTGCTGCTGCAGCCATTGTGGTTATGTGGGGCGGCGTCCATGTTCAATTTATCAATCTGCCATTTGGCGGTCAAATTGAATTCGGTTATTTAAGTATCCCGCTGACCATCATCTGGATCGTCGGGATTACCAATGCAATCAATCTAATTGACGGTTTAGACGGACTAGCTGCCGGTGTTTCTTCCATTGCCCTGATTACCATTTCTGGAATGGCGATTATCATGGGAGATGGCTATGTAACTGCAGTAGCCACCATCGTTCTAGCAAGCACTCTTGGATTTTTGCTTTATAATTTCCATCCAGCAAAAATCTTTATGGGTGATACAGGTGCCTTATTCTTGGGCTATATGATTTCGGTATTATCCTTGTTAGGCTTTAAAAACGTTACACTGATTTCCTTTATCGTTCCTGTTATTATTCTCGGCGTACCGATTTCTGATACCTTCTTTGCGATTATTCGCCGAATTGTAAATAAGAAGCCATTATCTGCACCAGATAAGTCGCATTTACACCACTGTCTGCTGCGTACTGGCTTTACCCATCGTCAGACGGTGTTAATCATTTATGCAATGGCCGCATTCTTCGGTCTTGCGGCAATCATCTTTTCACAGGCAAAGCTTATGGGAGGATTCTTCCTCATCCTCGTCTTATTAATTCTAATAGAATTAATTGCGGAAACTGTTGGACTTGTCGGCAAGAACTACCGTCCATTAATTAAAATGATGCGTGTATTACTAATTACTACAGTACGAAATAGATAAAGTGTAAAGCCTGGCCAAAGCGGTTAGGCTTTTTCTGCGGTCCAAAAAATGATAAATGGACAATCAGTAAAAAAAGCCGCATCAATTAAGATGCAGCTTTTTTTCTAATTATTATTTTCACTTGAGTTTGTATCAGTAGAATTTGAATCAGAATCACTGCTGTTATCTGTGCTGTCTGTTGTGCTGGCGTTATCAGACGTTGAATCGGCAGCTAAGTGAGCCTTCAGAATTGATTTCGTTTCTTCGAGCGATGCTTCATCAAGCTTGTAGTAGTAAACTCGGTTAATATAATCATCCGCACCCTTTAAGTTCAAGGTGTCGATTTGTAAGCCGCTGCCTGCAAGGCCATAATCCATCAACGACTTCATATCATTAAAGGACATATTCGTCTGCATATTGTCGCCAACGGCTTCAATCATGTCAGCATGTTTCGTAATGGAACCAAGTGATAGTGCTTTTTTGAATATCGCTTTAATAATTTCCTGCTGTCTCATCCCGCGCATTACATCGGTATCTTTATGACGTGTTCTTGCAAGGGCCAGCGCTTGCTCACCATTCAGCGTTTGGAAGCCAGGTTTTAAGCGGATAGCATTGTTATGGTCTTCAGAATCCTTTTCTGAAATAGCATAAGGGACATCGACATCAATTCCATCTAAAGCATTTACCACATCAATAAAGGCATAAAAGTTTACTTTTACATAATAATCAATCGGAATATCAAGCAGGTTTTGTACCGTATCGATTGAATACTTTGGACCGCCGTAAGCGTGAGCATGGGTAATTTTATCGTATTTATCTTTGTCAGGAATATACACATACGAATCACGCGGTATACTTAACAGCTTGACGGACTTTTCCTTTTTGTTTAAGGTGGCCACCAGCAGGGCATCAGATCGGACCGCATCACCATATTGCTTCTTTCGGCTCTTACTTTCGTCGACACCAATCAAGAGGATCGAGATATTATCCATATCAGGGTTCGCTTTGACTGTTCTTTTTGATACTGTCTGAACGGGCTTATAGGATTTATTGACGACTGACTCCGCTTTTTTAAGCAAAAATGTTGCATATGTAGCACTACATAGGGCAACAATTAAAAACGGAACGAAAATCCACATAAAAACCCGCTTTTTCCGGATTTTTCTCTTCTTCTGTGCTTTCCGCAGTGAGCGTTGAATTTCGGACATATATTTTCTCCTTTATATCAATATCATTATGATTCATTTTTTTAAAGTATAAAAGACCAACTTACATTTTACCCTTTTTTTACAGCTACGTAAACTGTAGTTTAGTGTCGAATTTTGAAAAATATTATTCTTCCATTATTCCACCTTTCTTGCAGAATTTCTCCCTTAATAGACGTTTTTCAGCTTGGATATGTTACATATGATTAAAGAAAATAAGCCGCTTGAACCCTTGAAAATTCTAAAATTTCGGGCAAAAAACAATTTGCGAACTTTCAACAAAATACCAACAAATATTTTACAAAAAAGACTATTAATCTATTGGGAAAATTAGTAGAATAGTCTTGCAATACAAATATTTTTTGTCGAAGGGCGGAAAAAGTGTGAAGAGAAAGATAAAGAGAAGCATGAAGAGACGCATGCTCAATAGTTCTCTAGCTGTTGCGTTAGCGCTTACAACAGTTCCATTAAATATTTTCCCACATACAGCGAA
>PSRI01000227.1 GCA_003175935.1 Bacteroidota bacterium | reverse complement strand
TTTCACGCGAAGTCGCAAAGGGAGCAAAGATCGCAAAGTTAATAGTACTTAGTATAGAGTACTTAGTATTTAGACTGAGTCCAGATACCACAAGCAACAAACTATCGACTACAAACTAAAATGATGTTTTCACGCGAAGTCGCAAAGGGAGCAAAGATCGCAGGGGGATATTTCGCGCAGAGCCGCAAAGGCGCAAAGAATGACAAACCATAAGCCACCAACTCTATTCCGTTTTCAAACTCACAACTGGATTTGCAAGTGCCGCCCGAATTGCCTGGACACCCATTGTAATCGTTGCGATTGCTATTGATATTATTCCCGCTGCTAAGAAAATCCACCAATGAAGATCGATGCGATAGGCGAAATCCTGCAGCCATTTGTGCATTACCAAATAAGATATGGGAATGGCAACCAGCATGGCAATGAGGACTACTTTAAGCAGACTTTCAGTAAGAAGAAAAACCATACTGCTTACGCTTGCGCCAAGCACTTTGCGGATACCGATTTCTTTTACTCTCTGTCCGACTGTAAACATAATCAGTCCAAATAGACCCATGCAGGCAATGCATATACTAAGAATCGTGAAGGATAATAATAATTGACCTTGTTTTCCTTCTGCTGCATATTGGGCGGCAAAATTTTGATCGAGGAAATGATAATCAAAAGGTGAGGAGTTGTCGAATTTTCTAAAGGTTGCAGTTAAGAAAGACAATGCTTCGGATTCATGGTTTTGGTCCAATCTCACATAAATATTATCTCTGTCTTCAGCCCTTCTTGGCATTTCCATAATGATCGGTTCTATTTTATGCTGGAGCGAATAGATATGGAAATCATTTACAACGCCGATGATATTTGAAAAATTAATTTTACCTGTAGAATCCCTGCCCCTGGAAATTCGTCTACCCATGGCTGAGGGCCACCCCTGTTTCTTCACAAAAGCTTCATTAACGACTACATTAAATGTATCAGAAGGAATATCCACAGAAAAATTTCGCCCTTCCAGCAATTTGATTTGCATGGCAGGAATAAAATCAGGATCAATAGTGAGTCCATAAGCCAGATTGCTCCTCTCATCTAAGACTCCATTCTTTTCAACAGAATAATCCATCATCCCAATATTATTATTTCCAATAGGATTGCCAGCCGATGCAGCAGCTTTGATCAGTGGATTTTGCAGAAGTGCCATTCGAAATGCAGGAACCTTTCTTCTCAAATCTTTTGAATCGAGATGAAAAGTGAGCAGTTGCTTTTTGTTGAATCCAAGGTCCTTATTCAAAACAAAATTCAATTGCAAATAAATTACAAGCGATGAAGTAATCATTACTACAGTCACAATAAATTGAAACATCACCAGAGACTTTCTGAAAAAGCTTTGACCTTTCACATCTCCTAACTGATTCTTTAAAGCTGGAATGGTTTTGAACCTCGAAAGGAAGAATGATGGATACCATCCGCCAACTATTCCGGTAAAAAGAGTAAATCCCAAAATGTATAGTATCGTTTGAGTAAGTCCGAATCGCCAAATGGAGAGTTGTTTTCCTGTGATATTATTGAACAATTGCATTATAAGATTAACCAGTATCGTACTGATGACTGCAGCTAATAAAATGGTTAGTACTGATTCTACCAGGAAAAGTCCGGTTAAATTAGTGCGACTGGATCCTATAATTTTTCTCACAGCCACTTCGCGCAATCTCACAGAAGCACGAGCAGTAGTTATATTGGTGTAATTGATAAATGCAATAATGAGAATTAATAAACCAACGATAGATAAGACATAAACATATTTCACATCTCTGTTTTCACTCAGTTCATATGAAAGATGAGAATGAAGATGGATGGATGTAAGTGGCTGAAGTTCCAGATTGAAACGTACATTTTGTGCGTTTGAGGTGAGATATTTGGTAACAAAATCCGGCATTTTAGAGCGCAGTCGGGATATGTCGGCATTTTTTTTTAGTAAGATGTATGTGTAAATGCTCAAATTTTGCCAATCACCCTGATAATTTGAGGGCATGGTGCGAATCGCGCTGAATCCAACATGTGAATTCGCAGGAACATCTTCAATGACGCCTGAGACTGTGCATGGATATTTGTCGATTGAAATAGATTTGCCCAATGCAGATTCAGGATCCTGGAAGAGTTTTGTAGCCAGGGATTCATTAATTACAATGGTGTTTGGCTGTTTGAGAGCCTCCTCATTTCCCGAAAGAAAATGATAAGTGAAAATTGAAAAAAATGAAGGGTCGGCAAAGAAGATGGCATCCTCCCTAAACTTCTTGTCCTCATATTCAACTATGCCTCCCCCTTCAGGATTAATTCTCACTGCATCCTCAACTTCGGGGAAATCCTTTTTAAATGCATCAGCGGCCAATCCGGATGTGCCTGTAATATCGAATTTTTCATCACCCCAGTGGCCGTGAGATGCAAGTCTGTAAATCCTGTCTGCCTTTTCGTGATACCTGTCATAACTTAATTCATCTGCTACATAAAGTGAGATCAGCCAAACTGTTGTTAAACTCAATGCCAGTCCTGTGATATTAATGAATGAAAAAACTTTTTGTCTCATTAAGTTTCTCCATGCGGTCTTGAAATAATTCCGAAGCATGACAGTTGGCTTTGTTGTTTTAATACCGATACCGGGCCAAGGTATATTTTATTTGAATATCAGGGATTTAATAAAATTGATGTTGCATCCAATTGTCCGATTTCGGAAAGCAATTGTTCGGTTTCGGTACAAATCTTCTACAATTTTTATTTACGAATTGGAAACCTTTTTCTATAGCTGAGTTGACGCCATATCCATTCGGCCGGACCGTACCTGAATTTTTTTAACCACCAGGTGCTGAATATTATTTCAATGATCCACCAAATGAAAGCGAAGAGCCACATAATGTGCAAAGGCAGTATCCCAAGTTGTCCGAAACCGATGCCATAAAGAATTGTGATGCATGCAACCGAAACAAGTAAGTAGTTTGTAAGTGTCATTTTTCCAAGCGCCTGCAACATCGAAAAGAATTTTAATTTCCCAAATTTAATATAGAGAAATGTCAGAGTACTCACATAGAAACAAGTTGTGCTAATAATTCCCAGCTTCATCAAAGGTTCCCAATAAGTCGGATGGGTAGTGATAACTTTATTATAGGACAACCAGCGAACAATATAATATGCAATTGCAATCGGGACGGTGATCAGGATTGCGTTTCTAAACAATGTTTTTTTCTTTTCCAGAGCGTCAAAAAGATTTATGCTGAGGAAGAAATATCCGAAAAGAAATCTTCCCAGGGTTTCAGTTATATCATGAAGGTCACCACCTGTTACTATGAAAGCGGGGTAGTACATTTTCGCGTTTGCACTAAATACTTCAAACAGATTGCCGTTCCTAAAAGCGAGATAAATTCTGTTTATGTTTTCATCTGTAAAAAACCCTGGTGTATCCCGAAAGAAATATGAAATGATGGGCGGGATTACAAACATTAACAACAATGAAGAAATTAAGAGTGTTGCGGGTTTCATTTTTTGAAAGAACAGTAGCAGGGCACCGGAAATCGCGTAGAAATGAAGAACATCACCCCACCAAAATGCATTGTGGATTAATCCAATTACAAAAAGCCAAAACATGCGTCTCAGAAAAAAGATATTCGGGGATATGTTTTTCTTTTTAAGATTGTTTAGGATTAATCCAAAACCATAACCAAAAAGAATGGAAAAAAGTGTCATGAATTTCCATTCGATAAAAATAGTGTTGAATTTTTCCAGGAAATGATCAGAATATCCGGAAATGGATTTGAATACGGTACCAGGCATATCCTGAGTGAGATAGGAGTTGAAATTTGCAAAGAGAACGCCTGTCAATGCAAATCCGCGGATGATGTCTACAACAACAATTCTCTCACTTTGTTGAATTGGAACTGCGTTTGGCATTGGTCGGTAGGTTTAGGTGGATCAGTACCAAGTACTTAGTACTTAGTACCTAGATTAAGGCATTACACCAAATTTCTAATTTTCGTAGAACTATTTTTTATTCTCTATCACCACAATTGTTTTAGTATTTATTTTCCAGCTATTGTTTATTTTTTTAAAGAGATATGTTTCCATAGCATTGCCAACAATAGGTTTCCCTTTGTAGTTACATTTCATTTCGATGTCGAAGGTGATATATCCAATATCTCCACCTGTGGACGCGCTGACATTTTTGAGAGTATATGTAATGTCGGAATAATCTTTCACCATTTCCAAAATCTGTTTTTTGTCGAAGCGGCTTCCAAAAGCCATCAATTGAAAGTCCTCGGTAAGGAGTGTACCAAAATGATCAAATTTTTTTTGGCTAATGCTGGTATACCAATCATTGATGACATTTTCAAGATCTTTTTGTGAACCTGTCTGGGCAATTAATGTTTGGTTGAAAGCTAGATGGATTAAAATAAAGATTGCGATTAGCCTGGAGAGCCTCTTAATGTGCATATGTATATTGTAGGGTTGAAGAATATTATTGTGTCTCATTCAGAAGATTAACTCAATCTTTCCAACACACCTTTTCTCTTCACAATATTTTTATAATCCCATTGAATTTTTTTTGATTTGTCGAGCCAGCGTTTCAGGTCCTTGGGTTTGATCTCGTCAACAGATGTATATCGTGCCTCTGCAGCTTTGAAACTTCCTTCGGGTAGTAAATCGGGTTCATCAAAAGTTTGGCCGCTCCAGAATAATATTCTCACACAATCTTTGAGTTTATGAAATCCAACAATTGGATTTCCATTCAGGAACCAAACGGGATGACGGTGCCAGATTTTATTTTCTGCATCTGGCAAACCTTTCGAGATCTCTTCGTAAAGTTTGTTTGCAATTGCCTTATCTGCCGGAGCTAAAGCTTTGATATAGGCTTGTACTTCTTTATCCATATTCACTGATTTGTGTCCTGAATATAATAACTAAGAAGAGAATTTGCAAGGTTTCGCGCCAAGTCGCTAAGGATCGCAAAGATGCAGAGTTAGTTCTCATTGTGATGAACTAAATCCGAAATCAGGTCTGCGAATTTTGTAAATAGTGCGGGTGGAAAACCGTGGCCCATACCTTTAATTACTACTAACTTTGCTCCGGGGATGGCGGCTGCAGTTGCTTCTCCGCCGCTGACATCAACCATTTTATCTGCGTCGCCGTGAATTACCAGTGTGGGCACATTTACTGAACGAAGTTTTTCTGTGCGGTCGCCGGATTTTAAAGAGGCAACCGCCTGACGCAACATCACGTTGGGATCGTGATCTCTGTCCCAGGCACGGGATGCGCGATCCCTTGCACCTTCTTCATCAAAAGCATAGTCCGCCGAACCTATTGCTTTAAGCGATCTGATTAACCATTCAATATGTCCTGCTTTATCTTCAGGCGAAGGGCCGAGTTTCGCAAGAATTGTAAAATCAGGTTGTCCAACTCCAGCAGCACCGGTTGTTGTCATCATTGAAGTAAGTGACCGAACTCGTTTCGGGTATTCTATAGCGATAGTTTGAGCAATCATGCCACCCATTGAGGCTCCGACTAAATGGACGCTATCGAATCCAAGCACATCCATAAGGCCCACTGTATCCGCCGCCATATCAGAAAGACTATATGGAACCTTTGAAAAATCTCCGGCCATCGCTTCTTTAAAATCGGGTAGAGGACCATCATTGAAATGAGTTGATAGTCCCGAATCGCGATTATCGAAGCGAATCAAATGTAAACCTCGAATCAAAAGTTCTTTGCAAAGTCCATCCGGCCATGCAACCAATTGGGAACCGCCCCCCATTATGAGAAAGACCGGCGGATCATTTGGATCACCTAATTTTTCATAAACAATGTCAATTTTTGAAGGACCAACCTGCGTTGCTTTTTGTTCAGACATGGTTGAATATGTTACAATATTAATTTCAGGGTGAGGAGCAGACTTAAACAATTAGAGCAGCAATTTCAATTATGTATCCGGGCCAGAATACTTTTTTTGATTTTAGCCACAACGTTTACATGTGGATCCGCAATTTCCGCGATGGTGTATTCAATGCATGGACCCATTACCTGGGTTGCTTCTTCGAGGGAAAGATGATATTTTTCCTGCAACCAGGCCAGCAGTCCTGATGTTGCCATTTTTAATGCTTTATCGATTGATTTTTCCATGCCCATCGCCATTAAATAAATGGAGTCTTCTGCTCTTGGATATTTTATTTGAAATGAAGGATCATTAATTAGTTCCACCACAAATGTTACGTCCAAAGAAGTTTCTAATGCGTTACCTGCTAATTCACCATCCCCCTGCAGCGCATGCCCGTCTCCGATATAAAAATATGCACCTTCATGAAATACCGGGAGATAAAGGACGGATGATTCTCTCATTGCACTGAAATCAAGGTTGCCTCCAAATTCTCCCTGAAAAAAACTTAAAATTTCATTCTTCTTATTTGCTGGTGCTACTCCAATACAGCCGAGAAAAGGATCTACCGGAATTTTAAAATTGGGCAGATTAGGATAAGGAATTGGAGAACTATCTATCGAAGCTAATCCATTTTGCAGATCGAGTCTCCATTTCACATTGGTAAATTTTTTAAATTTTTTGCTTATGGAATCTGGCAGAGCTCTGGAGCCAAACGATTGTGAGTGGATTGCATAATTTCTGTTGAGTGAGATTTTTTTCAGAGTAATTTTCAAAACATTTCCCGGGGTTGCGTTGTTGATATAAAAAGGACCCGTTAGTGGATTGCCTCCTTTCTGAATTTTAACTCCATTTTTGTCCCGGCCCGTTGCATCGATCGTTTCTGTTTCAACTGTGTCACCGGAATTAATGTAAAGAACCGGCTTAGCATTTAAAGTAAATGCATTTGTATAACTGGATGGACTAAATGCAATGCGTTTCGATGTATTCTGCGCGAATGAATATTGCCAGGCAATAATAGACATCAACAATAAAATGCAATCATGCTTCAATGAACAAAAGTTTTCGATTTCTCGCAGAGTCGCAGAGGAACTTGAAGTTCGCAAATTGAAAGTACTTAGTATTTAGTACTTAGTACTTAGACAAGAATTTTATTTTCATAAACTACAAACCACAAACATTAAACTACGAGCGGCAATATTCTAATTTATTTTCATCTGCCTTCTGCTAAAACTGAGGAAGCTTTTGATATTCCCATTAGCATCTCTTTCAAAAATCAATTCTTCAGCAAGCGATTTGTCGTCGGTGCGAATGCGGCGAAATATATCTTTGCTAACGTATTGATATTCGCTGATGCCATCCGCAGGAGCATTAGTCGGAACGCCGATAACAATCAATTTACCTTTCATGGGAATGATAATTGTTTCGCCTGACCATGCATAATTATCATATCGGCCTTTGTAAACAGAGAGATCAACATTTTTTGTAGTGCTGTCTTCGGTGATTGTTTTGTTTAGCAAATTGAATATTTGATTGCTGTATTTGCCCGGGTCTGCCCCCTGAGCATTGATCATAACGGTAACGCCTAACTTTTTCCTCGGATCGATTTGCACGATACTTACATAACCCGGACAAGATCCGCCATGTCCAATTATCGGATTGCCGGCATCGCTATAACCAATTGCAAAACCCAGGCCCCAGGTTAATTTCTTATCCATACTGGCCCACTGTATTCTCTGCATTTCTTTCAAAGTAGATGGTCGAAGAACTTCCGCTTTTTTTGCTGATAACAATCTTAATTGCCAGGAAGCAAATTTTGCCAGATCAATAACATTAGAAGTGTAACCTGCAGCCGGAGTAGCAGCATTAGTTTTGAAAATGGGTTCCATGGTTCTGTTGCCTTCCCTATTCAATGCACTGTAACCGGTGGCCATATCTCCGCGCCAAATTTTTTCCTGGAAATATGGATGTGTGGAGGATAAGTTTAGAGGTTTTAAAATATTTTCTTCAACATAATCATTGTAGGCCTTCCCCGATTTGCCGGCAACTATTTCTCCAAGCAAACTCATTGCCAGGTTTGAATATTGAAAATAAGTTGAAGCGGGATATAAAGTCTGTTTGGTTGTCATTGATTTTTTGAGTTCTTCTTTTGTCTGGAAATAAAAATTCGGATCATTCCAGCTGGAATCAGCATCTCGGAGCAAGCCTGATGAGTGCGTAAGCATCGACCTAACGGTAATGGGTACTGATTCTGAATATTGCTGATTTATTTTATAATCGGGGAGCAGTGCCTGAAGAGAATCATCCAGCCTCAATTTTCCCTGCTCCCATAGTTGCATAATGGCAATCGAAGTAAATAATTTTGAAATGGAGCATATAGAAAAAACAGTTTCTGGCTTCATTGGAATTTTCTTCTCTACATCTGCGTAGCCATATCCTTTTTTGAAAATCGTTTCCTGGTCCTGTACGATGGCAACCGTAATGCCCGGGAGTTTTTCAAAATCTTTTTGAGCATCGAGCCAGGCATCGACCAGCTTTAAAATATCAGAATAATCAGTGGGTTTGGTCTGGCTAAAACTAAAAAGACATATAATTGCAAAAAGCAGGAGCAGTAGTAATTTTTTCATGGCGGAGAGTTTAGAGATATGAAATATACTAAACCTCTCGCAAATTTGATAGTACTTAGTATATAGTACTTAGTACTTAGACTGGTCTGGATTACCACAAACAATAAACAACCAACCACAGGCAATTAAAAGGCCTCACGCAAAGTACTTAGTATATAGTACTTAGTACTTAGACTGGGTCTGAATTACCACAGACAATAAACAACCAACCCCAGGCAATTAAAAGGCCTCACGCAAAGTACTTAGTATATAGTACTTAGTACTTAGACTGGGTCTGAATTACTACAGACAATAAACAACCAACCACAGGCAATTAAAAGGCCTCACGCGAAGTCGCAAAGGGAGCAAAGATCGCAAAGTTAATAGTACTTAGTATATAGTACTTAGTACTTAGACTGGTCTGAATTACCACAAACAATAAACAACAAACCACAGGCGAACTTCGCAAAGTTGATAGTACTTAGTATAGAGTACTTAGTACTTAGACCGCTGCCTCTGTGAATCTACATGACCTCTGTAACTCCGTGGTTCGAAAGAAATTTTCTCGCAAAGTCTCAAATTGGCAGGTTATCTAAATCTTGCAAAATCGCTCTATTGCCAGTTTTGCATTGGCAAAACCCTCACTTTGGAGTCTGCGTAAATCGTCGCATCCTGATTTATCCCCAGATTGAATTTTGATGCAGGCTCTGTTAAGTTGTATGTCCTTTCGATCAGGCTGGAGAGCGATCGCTTTGTCGAAATATTGAAGTGCTTTTTTGTAATCCGGTACTGCAAATTTTTCAACCGAATGCCAGATAGCAAGATTGTTTAGCGCACTTTCATTTTCAGGATTGTGTTGCAATGCAAAATTGAAATCGGATTGAGATAAAACAGCGACTCCAACAGAAAGGTAAACTTCGCCCCGCAGACAATGGATGTTTGAGAGAAGCAATTTGTTTGGATCAGCATTTTTATTTTCTAATTTGATAGCATCGGTAAGTATATCGATTGCCCTGTTTACTTTTTTGTCGCGATAATATTCAATTCCTTTTTCGAAAAGTTTTTCGCTGTTTTTAGTTTTGAAAAGATTTGCGAACATAGGTTGC
>PSRI01000251.1 GCA_003175935.1 Bacteroidota bacterium | reverse complement strand
TTTCGGGAGACTCGGGTTCAACTTCTCCGCCGGCTGGCGGACTACAAAAAAAGGTTCGCAAAAGCGAGCCTTTTGTCGTTTTATCGCATTTTGCATAAATGCGTCCTTAGTCATTTCGAGCCCCATGCCATCGGCATAGGAGCGAGAAATCTGATTCCCAAGACTGCACTTCTAAATTGAAAGCTCAAATCTCTATTTAAAACCTGATCAATGATCTTCTGGAATCTCTATCACCTTTTAAGAAGATAATAGTCTCTGCATTTGCTTTTTCTTTTTCAAGAAATTCCAAAGTGGTCCCATTTGAAATTCTAACCTTTCTCACTTTAATTGAATGAAAACCATTTCTATAATCAGACCTTTCATTACGATGTAAATCCGGTTCATTAACGGAATAAAAGCAAAGACTCCCTAAAATAAAAGTCATGAATAATGCTTGCATTTTTTGAAATTGAAGGAGTGGAAATAATTTATTAACAGATATCCTTCTGTCCGAATATCACGCCCGACCTGACATTTCTAATACATTCCCATCAGATATACTCACATCCTTAAACCTAAGCATCTCAGTCATTCTTTCCGAAGCGCCTTTGTAGAATCCTGTTTCGTCAACATATTCCTTCGGATTTCTGAACGTTTTGAAAATAATATCAAAAAGAGGAAGATCAGAATAGTTATAGGCATGAATGCCCCGCCCATGATGCAACGCATGACTTTCGGGTCTTTGAACAATGTACCCAACCCATACCGGCGTCTTAATATTTGCATGTTGAAATATGCTGAAGAAATTCGTTACCAGCAAAACAATAGTTACTGCCTGTGGCGCTAATCCCAGTATAAACGAAAAACAAACAGTGCCCAACAACGTGAAGCCAATCATATCAAACGGACTAAAGAAAAAAGCTCCATAAGTATCGAGTCTTTCGGCACTGTGATGCATTTGATGAAAAACCCTCCAAAGCAGATTGCTTTTGTGCATGCTCCTGTGCCAAATCCACATTCCCAATTCATACAACAGAATTCCAGCTATTGCTGCCACCGCAGCACTCATTCCTGTTAGGTTGATCAATTGAACGGATGGAAGATAATCTGCGTACCAAAGGGGCAAATAAGTGGACAAATAGAAAAACAAAATGAAAGAAACAATTCCCTTCAACTTCCAGTATGGCATTGCTGGTAATTTCCTGGCGGGAAAAGCTCCTTCCCATATCATCAGTGCTATGTAAATCCCAATAATGATAAGCGATATAGGATCCATTAATACTTCCAGGGGAGTTGGCATAATATGAATGATTTTTAGTGATACTTCTGCTGAACCAGCATCATTATAATATGCGTAAGTAGGGAACTTACATTGTAAGTCGGAAACTTAGGGTTCGTGGTTGGTGGTATATGGTTTGTAGTCTTGGGTTTTGACCGCCCTAATGCCGGCTGAACGAGACATTCGGGCCTTGCTTCGCCATAGCTTCGCGAAGGCGCAGCAGGCGCTGTCTCCCACTGGCGAGGTTGATGATTTGTAGATTGAGGCTATATTTTCTTACCATAAACAATAAACTACAAACCACAAGCGGTCTTTATGATTCGTTATTCCAATTCCCAGGAAATATCACTCTCCGGGCTGTAACTGCAAAACGTCCCGGTTTTTATAGAATTAGAAAGATGTGCCCCTAAGGTTGGATGAAGAGATTCTATTCGGGCAATTGCTTTTCGGATCCTCCACGTTACTGCGGATCTCGCCTTTTCAATGGATCCATTTGATTCCCTGGCTTTGCCTTTATTTCCCAATGATTGGCCCAGGTGATCAAGCAACCTATCATACTCTAATTGTAGTTTTTCTGATTGAACAAAGTTGCTATGCAATTCAGCTTCCTGTATATCTGATTGCAGCTCCAAAATTTTTTTCTCATACTCTTTCTTCGCCTTTGCATCAAATAATTTCTCCCCTCTCTCATCTAGTACACTACCCATTAATTCAGCGCAATGAAATAATTGCCTTGGATTCGATATTAATTTTTGAATGTCAAATAATCCTTTTGATTCAGGAATCTGCATCATGTTGCCATTATATGATATCTTCCATCCCACAGCATCTTTTGCAAAAGAATTTTTGATTTTTGGATTTTTGTCTTCTGCTATCTCATCAAATGATTTCTCGCGGATATTTTCATTGTTTACATAATTCAAAAAACCTTCCAGGTATGATTTTTTTCGAAAAGGATTAATTTTTAGCAGCCAGTCACTTGCATCTTTATCTGTAAATGATTGTCCTTTTGCAATTAATTTTCCATAAGTCTCGATAAATAAATTCCAATGTCTTTTAGATTTTTCAGGCTCTTGAAGGTAATGATAGATAGCAGCGTGAAAAGCTTCTGCATCTGCCCATTTTGTACCCTGGGAAAGTACTATCAAAGAAGCTGCTTTCTCAAATTGTCCCAGTTCAAAATAAATTAAGGACCCGAATGGTTTGTAAACCTGCGCATTTACAGGATCCAACTTAATTGCTCTTTCATATAACTCAATTGCTTCCACTCCTAAATCCAAATACATAAAATAAGCAGCTATTTGAATGACCGTTTCCGCATCATTGGAATTCAACAGCAAACTCTTTCTCAAAAAATATTCTGCACTTTCATAAGATCCTTCAAAAAGAAATATTTTTCCAAGCACCTGTGCTGCTACATAGTTCTGATCATCGAGCTCCATCGCTTTTTGTGCCCATTCAAATGCAGCCGATTGCGACACTTCCCATCTGTCCCAAAGCTGGCAACTCCATTCATTAAAATAAGTTTGAGACATGCCACTATATGCGAGAGAATAATCAGGCTGAATTTCTATTGCCTTTGCAAAATGCTCCCTTGCTTTCAAATCATATTCAACATTCCCCTTTTTTAATTCCTCCATTCCATGCAACCAGTATTCGTAAGCCCTGAATTCAACTTTTGTCCTTTTCTTAATTTTCGACAAAAGATCCAGGTTGATTTGCTTTTGCAAAACTCCCACGACTTCAGTTAAAAGAGAATCCTGAATTTCACTTAACTCACTCAATGCTCCCTCAAATCTGTTTCCCCAAACCAGGTGTTGTAACCTGTTATTGAATAGCTGAACATTAACCAATAATGAATTTTTTTGAAACCTTAAACTACCCTGGATATAATAATCCACATCCATTTGAGAAATGTCCATGGATTCATTGCTTTTATTCCCTCCTTTTGATTTGGGATAGTTCAAAACCAGGAACTGCTTGAATTTTGAAAGCTCAGTAATAAGGTCATTGCTAAATGAACGGCAAAAAATATCAACGTCTTTTTGAAGAGTATGACCTTCAAAAGGCAGTACAATTAAAGTAATATCATCTGCAGAATTCATGTGCGGAAGGCTCACAAATTTGATATTCGTACAAAATACAAATTTGCACTGGATAATAGTAAATCATCGGGGGATGGCGGTCACTAATGACTATGCTATAAAAAAAGGGCAGGTGATTAGAAAACCACCTGCGTTACCAAAACATGAGAAAACTTCTATCTCCGCAACTGATTTTGTAGATCCAGGGATGAGTTGCGGATGCTTAAAAACGAAATCCCCGGAGATATCTTTAACGTTAATTATTTTTTCAGGTCTGGCAGATTCTTTTCATTTAACGAAAGAATCCCGGATTTATTAATGATCGTCTTCAGAAAATCTTGTACGCGCATATCCTGTAAACTGGTAAGTTGTACCCGGATCGTCTGAAAACACTGCTTCAAAATAAAGACTGTCAGTAACTGCTTTTGAAATAGGACCTTTGGCCGCATTGGTAAGTACTTTTCCGTTAGTAACTGTTACAGTGATGTTCGAATATTCACTGGCAGCATTTGAGGCTGAAAAAGTCTTTCCTTCCGCATTCACATCCACCTTGATTTTAAACGGCCAGATTTGTCTGAAATCGTCGATCCACATCTGATTGTTCACGTTAGTTGCGATATTATAAGTTCCTAATTTGAAAAAATCAGGTGCTACAGGTGAACCATCTACCAGGATCTGAACCCACCATTCATTCGCGAGGCTCTGAGTGGCGGTTCCGCCAATCGGCTCATCTTTTTTACAGCCTGCCAATATCAAGCCAAATAAGGCTGCAGCTAAAAATGTTTTAATTATATTTCTGGACATGATGATTTCATTTTATTGTTTAACAAAAAATCTAAGCTGGGTACCATAACCTCCTGCAGTCAATGCCCACTGGTAATTAATTGGTGCATCGCCCTTATTATATTGTTCGCTGTTAGATGATATAGTATTCAATCCATTTATAGAAGGATCAAAAGCCTGCTGGTGAGGAATTGCAATCTTGTCGCCTTCATAATTAACCGCCACTACTACAAATCCGGCACCCACTGCTGCTCCTCCGGGATTGTCTACGTTGTAAACACCCCTACCTGTTTTGGTCCAGGTGCTGGCAACACCGTTATCCGGATTATGTCTTTTATAAGTGCCGGAAAAATCGTTTGTTTCAATTTGTGTTCCGCTTGACATTACTACAACGGTTCTCCAATCACTGGCAGAATAACCATCAGGCGAAGACGCAGAATAAACCAGATCGTAAATCCCCGGAGTTGCAGGATCCACTGTTCCGGTAGTTGTATACTGTACATCCTGGCCATTAAGTTTCGCTTCCACACCAGGATCTGTATACGTACCACCCTGATCCATTATAATTAATCTGTCCCCGGTAATTTGCACCGAAGGGAAGTATACGATTTTGGAACTTCCAACTGTTCCCTCCGGATAATTGAAAGAAGGTTCCTTGGCACATCCCATCGCAAACACAACCCCCAGGCAAACCGTGAATAATTTTATTATTGATTGTTTCATAATCTTAGCTTTTAGTTGTGATTATTGGGCCCACCAAACTTTTGTTGTGACTGGTACCTCAGCAGGTGTATTTATGTTCCTGCTTCTTTCAATATTTGGGAACAACATCCTCTCGGGAAATAGTCCGCCAGTTACTCCATTATTTGAGTATACAATTTGTCCTGGTATATAAGTTGGAGCTGTTGAATAAACCGGACTTGTCTTCGGGTAGCCTGTCCTGTTCTTTTCAAAAAATCCTTCGAGATCATGCGTTCCCGGAAAAGACGCCCATTTTTGTACGATAATCGCTTCGAGTTTTTCATCGAATGTGCCTGAGGGATATTTGTAATCTCCTGTCAAAAGTGTACCTGGATCCAAATTGAATTGTGCGAATGCTGCTTTTACACCTGAATTATACAGCTCCTCAGCACCAGCTCCGCCAAAATATCTTTCCCTGGCTTCTGCCTGCATAAAATAAGATTCAGCTGCTGAAATAAACCAAACGGGATCTGTAGCATGCTGAACAAAAACCGCAGCAGCACCTAAAGCAGGATCAGGATTACTGTAATCTCCCTGGTTGATTGTAGATGGATTTGTTGACCCAAAATAATTCACGATACGGGGATCGTTATGAAGTTTAAGCCAGCTTACGAATGTTTCACTTGCGCGAAGATTATCCGGAGTATTCAAACGGCGAATATTCTGTTCGTAAAATGGATTGCTATAATTGGGCTTATCCTGAAATGATGTGATTCCTGCACCTGTTTCAAGAAATTTCGCATTGGCGGCATACAAGGCTTCAATACCCTGTTGCGCCTCTGATGCTTTCGCATTCACCATCCTCAGATAAATTTTCAGCTTCAGCGTATTTGCAAATCTTTCCCACTGATCCATATCGCCACCAAAAATCAAATCTGTTTTTGCATCATTGGAATTTAGAGGAACTGATTTGAAATCTTTTGAAAGTGCATCATTTATTTCTCCAAGCAATCCCTCATAAACAGTATACCCATCATCAAATTTGGGCTGCAGGTTTGTTGAGCCTCCAAGTGCTTCTGTATAAGGTATCTTATCATAAAAATCTGCGAGAACCTGGAAGGTGTAAGCTTTCATGATTGTGGCCATGAAATAAAATCTCCAGTCCTGAATTTCTGTTGACAGTTCCTGAACTTTTTTATAATCACTCAATGCACTTCTGTATAATTCCTGATAGGCAGTATTGTTATCTGAAGAGACCATACTATATGCGTCGATATTTCTATACTGACTTGCGAATGCACTTTGCGTATAGTATTGTGACCACATGCCACCGATAATGGCGTATTCGCCACCTATTTGCCCGGCTGATGACATTACTGCCGATGGCAATAGGAGTTGCGGAGTCGCGGCAGTGACAGGTGGATTGTTCGGATCAATATTATAGTCCGTGATTTTACTACATCCAATTCCTGAAACCAGGGCCAGCGCAACTGTATATTGAATAAGATACTTTTTCATGTTTTGCAATTTTTTTGTTTAGAAAGTCACATGCAGAGAAGCACCCAGTGAACGTGGAGTTGGTCCAACTCTGAATTCACCCAATTCACTGGCGATATCCCTACCGAAATTGGAAGCTTCAGGATCAATTACCTTATTGCCATTTGGCAAGCCGGTCCAAAGATTCCTTCCAATCACAGTGAATACAATTTTTTCTGATGCAATCTTCTTTGCCCAATTACCTGGTAATGTCCAGCTAAGTGTTACGTCGCGCAACTTGATAAATGATTTATCAAGAATTGTCCATTGATAAAATGTTGCACGATTCAGGTTCTGATAATAATACTGGTCCATGTTAGATTCGGTAATTGGCGTTTTATTTTCTACATAGGTCGGTTTACCGCTCGCATCAATCACTTCATTCACTGAATTTGGAATAACAAATGGCCTTCTGTCATTGTAAACTGTCGTGTACAGATTTCCTGTGAATGAAAGCAATTCAGCAGTGCTGGAGTAGAACACACCACCTTTGCGCCAGTCGAATGAGAATCCAAGTCTGAAACTCTTATACGTAAATGAGTTCGTGAGACCCATTGTGAAATCTCTCTGCGCACTTCCGTAATAAACATCTTCTGTAGTAGGAATCGGGAATCCGGTATTTGCATCAACTATA
The DNA here is from genome assembly GCA_003175935.1 of Bacteroidota bacterium. GTDB lineage: Bacteria > Bacteroidota > Bacteroidia > Chitinophagales > Chitinophagaceae > PSRI01. Next base: position 13,350 of record PSRI01000251.1, on the reverse strand, counting down.
ACATGACCTGCAGGATCTTTTTGCTGGCCCGGAGCATAGAACACTCCCAATGGTTGATTCAGACGTGCTTCCAGACTTGCATTATAAGCACTATTGAGTGTGACCTTATCAAGACCTGTTGGCAGTTCCAACACTGTATTACGGTTTTGGGTAAACGTATATCCTATATCCCATACAAAGTCTTTGCTACGAATCGGACTAACGTGTGCAGTTAACTCTATACCCCGGTTGCGAATCTTACCGAAGTTGAGTGTTACAGAGGAGTAACCAGTACTTGGTGCAATTGGTACATTGATGATTTGTCCGTCAGATATCTTATTATAATATGCAACGTCTAAACCAACTCTGTCTTGCCAAAATCTAAATTCACCACCAACTTCCCATTCCTTACTCAATTCAGGTTTCAATGTTTGGTTACCCAACTGGTTTGCGAGCGTATATCCCGGAACACCATTGTACGGGAAATTGATTTGTCCGAATGGTAAAGGCACTATTTGAGATGTAATCACATCATATACGCGATAGATCGGCGCATCTTTACCTGTTTTACCAGCGCTAAACCGAATCTTTGCATAATTGATCGGAGTGTTTTTATCGAGGTTAAAGAAATTCGACAAAAGGAAAGAAACGTTAGCACTTGGATAGAAATAACTGTTCTTACCTGAAGGCAAAGTGGAGCTCCAGTCATTTCTGCCGGTAAGCGTCAACCACAAGTAATTATTATATCCCAATGTGGCTGATCCAAATAATCCCATAATTCCCTGCTTGCCGGTGAAGTGTGTACTCTGAGGTGGATTGGTTGCATTAGAAATATCGAAGAATCCAGGCAATGCCAAATCTTCAACATATGTAAACAGAATATCCTGTCCACGCTCATTGTAATTGAGACCTGCGATCGCGTCAATATTCAGAGAATGACTGAGATTTTTCTTAATGAGTACATCCAATTTAGAATCGTACTCATAATATCTTTGCGCACCCTGCTGCACGTTTCCTATGTCTGGAGAACGGCTGGCACTTTCCGGGTTATTTCCTGCATTCCAACTACCAGGTGATGGAGCATTTTTGTTGCGCCATATTTTATTAGTTGAGTTAGAAACGTCAGCACCTTGCTGCGCCTGGATAGTTAACCAGTCCAACAATTTGTACTGCAGATTAATATTACCATAGAAGCGATCCGTTTGTGAACGGCTTCCATTTTCGTAAAGAGTGTAATATGGATTTTCAGCGTAAGGAGTAAAATAATTATCTACGTTGAAGAATTTATTTTTGTAATCTCTGAAATCTTTAATGGGAATGTCTACCGGAATTTGTAGAATTTGCTCAAAGAAAGTAGATCCAATCCCTGCAGCGGACTGTCCAACTTCTACAAATCTTTGCGACTTGTTTACGTAGTTGAATGATCCTTCTGCAGAAAAGTTTTTGTATTTAGTACTTGCCCTGAGGGAAAGAGAGTTTCTTTTATAAGAATCGTTGTCCGTAGGAATGATCCCATCACTATACACATTTCCATATGAAAAATATACAGTGCTATTTTCATTGCCTCCACTTAGTGAGATTGTATTGTTAAACTCTCTCCCTGTTTCATAAAGATCTCTAACATTATTTTTCACAAAAGAAAATGGTTTCAATAATTGTGAGTTATCAGGATTTGATCCCCACAATCTTTCCACTCCATCGAGCTTAGGACCCCAACTCCCATTTTCTGATAGCACGAAAGAACCCGACCAGCCCTGTCCGAACTGATCCTGCAATTTTGGTAGAATCCCAGGCTGTGAAAAAATTGCTGAAGAATTGAAATCAACTTTTATTTTTCCAGCTCTGCCCTTTTTAGTGGTGATAATAATTACACCATTAGTCGCGCGGGATCCATATAGAGAAGTAGCTGCTGCGCCTTTAAGTACGGTCATACTTTCAATATCATTGGGATTGATATCGTTTGCCGTATTACCAAAGTCAACACCAGGTGTTGCTGGTTTATTTACACTGGCATCAGGATCGATTCCTTCTGACCCCGGTCTAACGTCACTGATAGGAACTCCATCTACTATATATAATGGTTGGTTGTTACCGGCGAGGGAGCTGTATCCCCTGATGATAACTTTCGTGGAACCGCCCGGGTTACCACTAACATTGGATATGTCGGCACCTGCAATCTTACCCAGCAAGCCATCGAACATACTAACAGGCGCTGTCCTGTTTAATTCTTCGCTCTTTACCGTTGTTGTAGAATAGCCGAGTGATTTTTTTTCGCGCGAAAGTCCCAACGCAGTTACCACAACTTCATTCAACTGACGTGCTTCATCTTCCAAAGCAATATCAATTGTTGAAGAAGCTCCCAGTTTTACTTCCTGGGATTTAAAACTCACAAAACTAAATGAGATTGTCGCACCATTGGCAACATTGGCCAGTGTGAAACGTCCATCTGCGTTTGTTTGAGTTGCATTTGTAGTACCTTTTTCTGAGACTGTTACTCCGGAAAGAGGATTTCCGGATTTCGCATCGGTCACTCTACCATTTACAGTGCGGTTCTGTGCGAACAAGCCAGCTATAGAAACTAGCATAACGAGCATTAAGCATAGAACTTTTCTCATAAGTATAAATTTTGTCAACTTGAAATTATGATTGAGCTCTACGTTTGAAAAGCAGTATTATATTGTTTTTACCGGCTCATGAAAAGTTAATCCTATTAAATAAGTAGGGTATTAATTTCCACATCATGATAACTTATACCCATCAACCCAAAACATTTTACGTTTATACAATCTTATCACCGCTCATCTTCCGTGGGATGTCGGAATCGTAATTACTTACTCGATTAGTTTGTGCGGAAATAATATCTAGTGTTGAAATTCTTTTACATCAAGGGTTTCGAAGCATTGAAGTGAAGATGCTTATCATGAATATAAAACGCTTCAATTGATAAATGGTCTTTCTTAAATATGAAAGGAATTAACTTGAAATAATAATTTTGAATTATAAAATAAAAAAAACCGCGAAGAGATTCACGGTTTTGAATTTACCATTATGGTTAAAGATTAGAATTCGTTGATCAGGCAGATAAATAATGTTGAGGCTTGTTGTTGATGATATTCATGAGTATTCCCATGAGATCATCATTTCGGAAATTATACCTGAACTCACACTCCTTCACATGCAGATAAAGTGTGTTCTTGTTCAATCCTCTGAATTTTAGCAAGCGACTTTTTGTATGACCCCAGAAACCTGAGATATCATCAAACACAGGTCGCGACGAAGATACTGTCTCGCGCACATCGAGACGATACAATCTCCAGTCACTAAAATCAGCAATAGCGTAGTAGCGCGATAAAGATGGAGGAATGGGTTCATTACCTTCCAAACTAAGCCTGGATCTCTGCAATTGCTGCAACGAATTTTTGTTCACATCTTCCAACCAGTCCGCGAAAATTTTTCCTTCATGCCTGTGGAACCCATAATAAATTCTCAGGTTACTCACTTCATGTGGTTCAGATCCGTTTCGCCCGTTCTTTCCATCAATAGGAATGTAAACGAGATAACCGTTCTGGACTCTTTTAGGATTGTTTTCTTCACAAAACTTTGCGATATGCGTTCGAATGAGCTTGAGATAGTTATTAACTGTTACTCTGCTCACGCCGCAAATGTTCGCAATTTGTGTAGCGGTGAGGTCTTCGCAAAATAGCTGTAGTATTTCGCGGCATTTTTTTTCGGACAAGTGTGCTCCTTTGATCAATCTGTTTTTCATATTCTCATAGCCAGGCAGTTATACGAATAATTTCGGACATCAAATTCATCACAAAAATCCGCAGAGAAAATATAAAATACACCAGCGGGCAATCTACATGGTAAGCGATATACACTAGATTATTTTACCCGACACAAAAAAACTGCGCATTTTCTAATATTAAGAGACAACAAAATCAATCCTGTTTCCACGCAATAGGTAGTAACGCGCAAAATCATCCAGCAGTGGTAATAATTAGAAATGAATGAAAGAGAAAGTAATATACTCAGATAAAAAACTACAGGTTTACCAGGAGAAATCCGTTTCAGCTTTTCCTTTTAAGAATTCAGGAGGCTTTGTAATAGAATTGTCAGCTTTTTTGCGTTAGGTAACATAGCTTCTTCTAAATAAATATTCATTGGCACTGCAGGAACAGAGAGTGCTCCCATTACTTCCACGGGCGCATCAAGATATTTAAAGCAATGTTTCGAAATTCTTCCGGCAAGCGCCTGCGCAAAAGAATTCTCTGAGGGTTCTTCCGTAAGTACTATTGATTTCCCGTGCTTCATCACAGATTCAAAAATCATTTTCTCATCAAGTGGAAATAAAGTTCGGAGATCAATAATTTCAACCTGACCAGGGAAATTTGTTGCTGCTGCTTTTGCCCAGTAAACACCCATCCCATACGTGATGATACAACAAGTTTCTCCAGACTTCATTTTTTCTTCGGAAGCTGCCATCACTTTATTTGCCGATCCTAACGGAATAACATAATCACGCGAAGGTTCAATTGTTTTTGCATCATCGGTACCCGGAACCTTACTCCAGTAAAGTCCCTTATGTTCTAACATGATAACCGGATTAGGATCAAGGAAAGCTGATTTCATCAATCCTTTCATGTCTGCCGCATTTGAAGGGTAAACAATTTTCAAACCTTTAATTGAGAGAAGTGTTGTCTCGATACATCCACTATGATAAGGACCTCCTCCTCCATAAGCACCTACGGGAACCCTGATTAATGTTTGTACCGGAAATTTTCCATTGCTCAAGTAGGATGATTTAGAAATTTCAGTAACGAGCTGGTTGAATCCCGGATAAATATAATCGCCGAATTGCACTTCAACGATTGGCTTCACTCCTACTGCACTCATGCCAACTGTCGACCCAATAATATATGCTTCCTGAATAGCGGTATTGAAGACGCGATGATCACCAAATTTTTCAGCAAGGGTTGCTGCCTCGCGAAATACACCACCCAGCCTTCTGCCCACATCCTGTCCGTACAAAATCGCCTCTGGAAAATCCTCCATTATTTCCCTTATGGCAAAGAGAGCTGCATCCACCATAATTACTTTTTCTTTTCCCTCCGGAGACCTGATTCCAGCCTCCTTTAAGATCGCGGGAGGGGCAAAAACAAAATCACCAACTTTAGCAATATCAGGTTCCGGAGCTAAAGCCGCTTCTTTAAAATATCTGGCAACATCTTCATTCGCCCTCGATTCAATTTGTGAAATATCTTCTTCTCTTGTGCCAGCAGCTATGAGTTCATCCCGCAATTTTTTATACGGATCATTTTGAGAATGATTTTCCAGATCCTCTTTTGATCGATAGGTTTCTTTGCGAACACCACTGGTATGATGTCCTAACAATGGCACTTTCGCCTGAACGATAAATGGTGACCTTGTTCTTCTAACCTCTGCAATAACGTATCGCATGGTTTGATAACTGTTTTCAAAATGACTACCGTCAACGCGCACACGATTCAGTCCCGGAAACCCTGCAGCATATTCATATGCGTCCATACTTCTGGCCTCATCGGCAGAAACACTGATGCCCCAGTTATTATCCTGAATAAGATAAATGATTGGTAATTTTTTGAGAACAGCAACCTGCATCGCCTCGCTTACTTCGCCTTCAGTAATGCTTGCATCCCCGAGCGAACAAATCACAACCGGCAGTTCATCATGCAGTCCTTTTTTAAGTAGTGATGAATTTATTCTTTCTAAATATTGAATGCCCTGCGCAATTCCGGTTGAAGGAATTACCTGCATTCCGGTTGCACTACTTTGGTGAATGATTGTAGGCTTATCAGTTCCTCTGTAACTTGGATGTGAATAGTATTCCCTTCCACCGCTAAAAATATCATCTCCTTTTGCAAGCAATTGTAGCATGAGTTGTTTGGGAGAAAATCCCAGTCCGAGCAACATACTTTCATCGCGGTAATACGGACTTACAAAATCTATTGGAAGTAAATTGAATGCTGTAGCCAGTTGAATAGCTTCATGTCCTCTTGATGTAGAGTGAACGTATTTACAGATTTGTCTGTTTGCTTCATATGTTTCAGCCATGGCTTTTGAAGTGCACATGAGTCGCCAGGCCTTTAATAATACCTCAGGATTCAGCATAGGCAAGTATCGATCAAAAAACAAAAATAAGGATAAGGGCCGTTAGTATTTTCTATTTGCTATTTCTAAAATTGATTATGGAAATAAAAAATGCCGCTGAATATTCAACGGCACTGTTATATTAATGTGAAGTTTAACTCTTACTATTTAACTGAAAGTTCGAGGAGGCTTTCATCCTCGATAAATCCTTCTAATTCGTCACCAACTACGCATTCACCAACCCCGGCTGGAGTACCCGTAAATACTATATCTCCAATATTTAAACTAAAATAATTTGAGATATGGGCGATTACTTTGTCGAAATTAAAAATCATCTGGCCCGAATTACCCTGTTGAACCAATTCTTTGTTTTTGTATAAACAGAAATTGATATCATTCTTTTTCATTTCAGGAGTAATGTCGATCCATTTACCAACAACTGCAGAATTATCCCAGGCTTTTGCTTTTTCCCAGGGAAGTCCTTTTACTTTTAATTCCTTTTGAATATCGCGTGCAGTGAAATCAATTCCAACACTTACACCATTATAATACTTGTTGGCGTATTTTTCCTGGATATACTTTCCATTCTTGCTGATTCTAAGTACCAGCTCGCATTCATAATCCAGTTCGTTAGTAAATTCAGGATAATAAAATGGAGTGTGGGATTGAAGTAGGGCACTTTTAGGCTTCATAAAAATAACCGGCTCTTCCGGGACTTCATTACCCAGTTCATGAGCGTGAGCTACATAGTTACGGCCTACACAGAAAATCTTCATGGTTCAATAAGGTTTATAGATTGAAAATGCTAAACGTTATGAACGCAGCGTTTATTAATAGGTTTCCGGTCTGTTCAAGGAAAATTGGATCAGAGTGAATTTGAGAAAGTTAGATGCTAAAATAATCAAACAATTCGAGAATTCAACCCTTAAATTCAATATTATTTACGGTATTCATGGTCCTCTCAAGGCCTATAACAGCTATGTTTTCAATGACTTCTACGGAGGCTTCAATTTTTTGATTTACAACATTTCGTTCTTCGGGGAACCATTTACCAAGTACGAATTCCGATTGCATGCCTCTTGGGAAATGATTACCTATTCCAAACCTTAGTCTTGGGAATTTATCTGAGTCCATGATGGCCTGAATATCATAAAGGCCATTATGACCGCCATGACTACCGCCTGGCCTTAAACGAAGTTTATTGAGGGGAATTGCAATATCATCCACAATTGTGAGGGTATTTTCGAGAGCAATTTTCTCTTTGTCTATCCAATATCTGAATGCCCTCCCACTCAGGTTCATGTATGTAGTTGGTTTGATGCAAACAAAGATTTTGCCTTTCCACCTGATTTCGGAAACATCAGCGAGTCTTCCGGATTGCCAGAATCCGCCTTTTTTAAGAACGAATGCGTCCACTACGTCGAAGCCGATATTGTGCCGGGTATGGGCATACTCGGCTCCAATATTTCCAAGTCCAACTATAAGAAACTTCGACATCAATCAAACTTTAATGCAAAATAAAATGCCCAACCATACGATTGAGCATTTAAAAAATATTTCCTGAAGATTATTTCTTTCCCTGGGGAGCCGCAGCAGCAGGAGCGGCAGCCGGGGCAGCACCAGCAGCTGGTGTAGCAGCAGCTTCTTCCTGTTTCAACACCCTGGTAAGAACCACAGATGCGATAGGAATCCTTGGGGAATTCAATATTTCATAATGATCAACCTTCACGTCTTCAACTCTAACGTTGCCGTTCAATTGCAATTCGGTTAAATCAACCTCAATATTTTCTTTCAAATATTTAGGATAAGTTTTAACGCGAAGAGCTTTCATTTTAGTTACGAGCTTACCACCGTCTTTTACGCCAATGGGAGCTCCGGTAAATTTGAGAGGAATTGTGGCGATAACTTTTTTATCTTCCACGAGTTCCAGCAGATCTATATGGCTGAGCCTGTCCGTTACTTTATCAAACTGCACATCTTTAAGAATGCATTTGTAAGACTGGTCTCCAACTTTAATTTCTGCTAATTGAAAATCTGGTGTGTACACTAAAGGTTTAAATGCCAGCACAGGAGCGAAAAAATTCACCTCCTTTGCACCCCCGTAAATTACACCAGGCACGAGTTCCTGAGAGCGAATCTGGTGGGTGGCTCTTTTACCAGTTTCGGTCCTCAGTTGTCCTTCGATTGTAATTGTCTTCATTTTATTTGTTGTTTAATTTTTCCGTTTTTATTTCTCACCTAGCCATACTATTTATCGCGTCTTTGACTATGGATAAACAGGCTCGTGATACTTTGATTTTCGTATGCATTGCGAATAGCTACTGCGAATAATTCTGCAACGCTCAAAACTTTGATCTTATCGCAGTGGCCCTTTAATGGTATGGTATCGCAAACCACAAGTTCTTCCAAAACGCTATTCTCAATATTCGCGTATGCATTACCGCTCAATACAGGATGCGTACAAAGTGCTCTCACGCTTTTAGCTCCTTTTTCAATGAGCAAACCTGCAGCTTTTGCCAGGGTTCCGCCCGTATCACATATATCGTCAATAAGAACTATTTCCTTGTCAGTAACATCACCAATTACCACCATGCTTGATATTTCGTTTGCGCGCTTTCTATGCTTATCGCAAATAACCATTTCGGCATTGAAATAACTGGCAATTTCCCTGATTCTGTTCGCACTTCCCACGTCAGGGGCCGCAAAGGTAAGGCTTTCCAGTTTTAATTGTTCAATATAGGGGATGAAAATGGCAGAACTGTCCAAATGGTCCACAGGTATATCAAAATAGCCCTGGATTTGCGGTGCATGAAGATCCATGGTGATTACCCTATCGGCTCCCGCAGCAGTTAAAAGGTTGGCAACCAATTTACTACCAATGGCTACCCTGGGCTTGTCCTTGCGGTCCTGGCGGGCATATCCATAGTAAGGCAACACTGCAATGATTTTATAGGCAGAAGCTCTTCTGGCAGCATCAATCATGAGCAGAAGTTCAATGATATTGTCGCTGGGGGAACAGGTACTTTGGATGAGGAAAACATAATCACCGCGGATACTTTCTAAAAAGGTTGGCTGGATCTCTCCGTCACTGAAACGCTGGATGCTTATTTTTCCCAGGGTTTCTCCAAACTGCTGGGCAATTTTCTCGGCAAGATATTGCGATCCGGTTCCTGAAAAAATTTTCGCCTTGGGTTGCATAATGATAGTTGAAAATGTGCGGCGAAGATAGAAAGAAGGTCGAGAAATAATGAGGAAGCCGGTGGAAAAAATATCCCCCTAAAGTGCAGGTAAAAAACATTCTATAACGATGAAAATTCTACACCGTTATCATAGGTTAATCAACCTAAATAGGTCCAGCTATTTTTGAAGTGAAGCTACAGTCTGGCGATCTGCAGATGCTGAAACCTCAGTCTTAGTTTCATTATTCGAATGCTTTCCGGTTTTGAACGCATTATACAACGAAGAACAAATGAAAACTGAGAAGATCAAAATGACACAGTACATGCCAATGCAGAATAGAAGGGGCTGAAGTGAACCCATCACCATTTGACGGTTAGACTTTTTCATAAGATCAGATTTTACAGATTTTTCTAAAGAATAGGATATATTACGATTAACGTACTACTAATAGAAAAAATTATGCCACTTGCTCAAAAATCCACTATAAAAGACTGGGCAAAAGACGACCGGCCCAGGGAAAAACTTCGACTCAAAGGTGGTGAGAATCTAAGTAACTCAGAACTCATTGCCATCCTCATAAACAATGGTACGAAACAAAAATCAGCTGTAGACATCGCGAAAAATATTCTATCACTTGGTAAAAATGATTTGAATGTTTTGGGCAGATTATCAGTGAAAGAATTGATGAAAGTCAATGGTGTCGGTGAAGCGAAAGCAATCACCATTGTCGCGGCGCTCGAATTGGGCAAAAGAAGATCTGCTGAAGAATGGCTTAGGAAACCGGTAATTTCTGATAGTGGCTCCATTGCCCGCTATTTACAAACCAAGCTTTCAGATTATGCCCAGGAAGTCTTTGCCGTGGTTTATTTAAATCGCGCAAATAAAATCAATCACATTGAAATTATAAGCAAAGGTGGAATTACGGGCACCATTGCTGATCCCAGAATCATTCTCAAAAAAGCACTCGAAGAAGACGCCGTAAGTATTATCATATGTCATAACCACCCATCTGGAAGCCTCCGCCCCAGTCAGGCAGACCTGGACCTCACTCAAAAAATCAAAGCCGCCGCTAATCTCTTCGACATCCGTCTCCTCGACCATCTCATTGTGAGCCAGGAAGGGTACTTCAGTTTTGCTGATGAACAACTGCTCTAGGTTGAAGGTTTATGGTTGAATGTTCGTTGAAAGTTGAAGGTTGAAAGTCCGTTGAAGGTTGATGGTTGAATGTTCGCTGAAAGTTGAAGGTTGATGGTTGAATGTTGGTTGAAAGTTGAAGGCTATAAGTTTTTAGGTGTACGTTTTGGTAGGAACAATTATTCATGATAAAAAAAGAATTATGGCTACGATAGTTTGCCTTGAAGAGTTAGATATATGGATCCTTGCAAGAGAGCAGGCAAAGAAAATATCCGACCTAATATCAAATAACAAATTCTCAAATGATATCGATCTAATAAATCAAATTAGAAGGTCTACTGGTTCCGTCATGGACAATATAAGTGAAGGGTTCGAAAGATCTGGCAATAAAGAATTCATCAACTTTCTACTTATAGCAAAAGGTTCTAACGGAGAAGTTAGATCACAACTTTACAGAGCGGGAGACAGAAATTACATTAGTGATAATGAATTGAAATCATTAATGACCGAGAATAAAATTCTCAGTGCAAAAATTGCAAGTTTCATAAAATACTTGCAAAGCTCGAAAAGAAAGGGGTTTCACTATAATTAAACCTTCAAACCAAAAACCTTCTGACAATAACCAGCAACCCAAAACATGAATACTCAACAACTAGTAACAAGCAACATCTAACAAACCTTCAACTTTCAACCTTCAACGTTCAACGTTCAGGCTTGCGCCGTCGGTCCACCAAAATTCATAGGGAGTTGGATTTCTTCGATGTCCTGGATATTGCCGTTTGCTGCTTCGAAGCGTTTAACGTTCTCCGTTAGTGCCTTCATGAATCGTTTGGCGTGTTGTGGAGTGAGGATGATGCGGGATTTTACTTTGCTTTTGGGAGTACCTGGCATCACATTCACAAAATCAATTACGAATTCTGCGTGACTATGAGTGATGATAGCGAGGTTTGCATAGACACCTTCTGCCACTTCTTCAGAAATTTCAATATTGAGTTGGTTGGGTTGTTGATTTGGAGTTTCCATTTTTAGATTATTATGATGAGAGCACGATTGAGAAACAAAAATAAGAATCAACTGGCTATCATCCTTGGAATGCTTTGATTCTGTAAAAAGAAAATTGCCCCGATACTGATGTAACAGGGCAATTAACTATAAATAAGATTCCGACTTATTTCATTGTAATAGTCTCCTCCACTTTTCTTGGAGCAGCTGTATTATATGAATAGAACAGGTGGAATGATTTTGTTGCAGGATCGTAGTAGTTTGGACCCCAATGTTGATCAATATTTGGTGTTGCACCAGCAGGATCGATTGTAACTGTGTTATCAGCATTAACGGTCAGAATCATCTGATATCCGTTTCCGCCAAGGTCACCAAGGTTACATTTAACTGAAGAAGGTCCTACAGTTGCCAAATATTTGTCTTCATCGATAACTCTGTCTCCGTTAACCGGGTGGTGGAAAACACCATTTGAGTGGTAAAGACCATCATACTGGTTTTTAACTCCCAATTGAATGAGGGCCTGACTCTTAGTACTACTTAAAGTCATTCCGCCCGCATCAGATACTTTAAATCCGATAGCATGGCCGGTAGTAAAGTCCAGAAGACTAGTATTGAAAGAAATTTTGATGTACTTAACGAATTCGCCAGGATTAAAAGTTACAGTCCAGTTTGTTCCATCGAATGGAGTTGATGGATCCAGAGTGTAAGCAGTAAATGTTTCCAGGTCTGTACCGTTAGCGTCGTTGTAGTCTGCTAGCAGTTGTTCGTCTTGCTGAATTTTAACTACTGCAGTTTTATTCAGGTCTGCTTCAGATTTTACATCTCTTCTAACTTCGAGTACATTAACGTTTACGTCGGCGGGAACAGGGTCAAAGAAAATACCGAATAATTCTTGATCTCCCTGTGGAAGCTTCAGAATGGTACTCTCATTGTTGGGCGTGCCCTTATTCACATCATCCTTTTGGCATGATGCTACCAGAGCAACCAATCCGAGTACAGGAATTAATTTATTTAAGTATCTCATGTTTTTATTTTTTGGTATTGATAGTTTAACTAAACCAACGCGATTTTATTATTGATCCCACCACAATTTTACGAATTGTGAATTGTCTCCACTACCATCAGCATATTTAGATGCTGCGGGAGCGTAGTTCGCACCATTCAATTGAGGTTCGTTAGGACCATAGTTTTGTCTGCGTGGAATTGCTGGCGTTCCTGGAGCAGGAGTAAGTGCCGGGAATCCGGTTTTTCTCCATACTGACCATCCCTGGGTTCCGTTAGGATACCAGGAGATCCATTGTTGCGTTGCAATTTTTTGATCAACTGAACCACCAGCAAGACTAACATCAGCGTTTGCTTTATAAGCAGCGATATCACCTGCGTCGTATACACCCCACTGATTCCAGCTGGCTGTAATTCCCTGATCGTAAAGAGCAGCAGCATCTTCACCAGTCCAACCAAGATTTGCAGCTTCAGCTCTTGCGAGCAACATATGAGCAGCACCTACCACAACAACAGGAGCAGTTTCTGCACCAACTGTAGCAGGATCCAACAATCTTGAATAAGATGGGTTGCTGTTTGCAAATGCAACAGCGTCATCTCTTGTTAAACCATAAGGGAAGCCTACAGTAGAAGTACCATAAGCCAGGTTTCTGTCGTCGCCATGGCTGTTCAACCAGTCCATTAAAGTTTTTGCTACAGAATAGTCATCCCTTTTGATAACATTGTAGTAATTGTAGAACGGATTCTGATAGTTACCGCCAGGATAAGCGATTTCAGCATTGTCGGCATTTGTTTCGATTGATCCGCCAGCAAGTGCATCATTGAATTCAGCCTTACCAGTAGCAGGATCAACTTTTGAAAGGCGAAGAGCAACCAGCATACGTACAGAGTTTCCAAACTTTTTCCATTTGTCAATATCTCCAT
>PSRI01000069.1 GCA_003175935.1 Bacteroidota bacterium | reverse complement strand
ACTGCTTCTTCGGTGATCGGCATAATTTTTTGCTCGCCGTAAGTAGCTGCACTGGATGAAAAGACAATTGTTTTTACTCCATAATCTTTCATGACTTCCAAAAGGACTTGTGTTCCGTATACATTATTATCGAAATATTTAATTGGATTCGTCATTGATTCACCAACAAGCGAGCTTGCAGCAAAATGAATCACACCTTCAATCTGTTCATTTTCAAAGACTGTTTGTAAAAATGCCCGATCCCGAATATCACCCTTATAAAATTTAGCTTTCGGATGTATCGCTTCTTCATGTCCTGTCAGTAAATTATCCACTACGACAACGTCAAAATTTTGATCGATTAACTGATATACTGCATGTGACCCAATATAACCAGCACCACCAAGAACTAATACACTCATTATCACTGTCTCCAATCGATTTACTTAAAGTTTTACTTACAAAAAGGCTAAATTAACAACTTGGGCTCAATTCTATTTCCTTTGCCCCGTCTCCAATACTGGCAACATAGAAAGTAGCCTCGTAGCCTATTTTCTTTCGATATTCTTTGCCAACTTCTGATATGAATTTTTCTACTGAATCAGCTTTAACAATCGCAATAGCACATCCGCCAAAGCCTGCCCCAGTCATCCTAGCACCAACTGTTCCTTCCTGTTTCCATGCTGCTTCGACAAGTGTGTCGAGCTCTAATCCTGTTACTTCGTAATCATCCCTTAAGGAAACATGAGAGGCGTTCATCAAAAGTCCAAACTGGTTCAAATCACCGTCTCTTAACGCAACCAATGCTTTTAATGTCCTTTGATTTTCATAGACAGCATGTTTAGCCCTTTTTGTTAAAAGTTTATCATGAATATGTTCCTTAATTGTTTCAAACTCTTTCTCCGATAAATCTCCCAAACTATTTATCTCTTTGACCTTTTGAAGACGTTCAAGCGCTGCCTCACATTGACTTCTTCGCTCATTATATTTGGAGTCAGAAAGCTCTCTTCTTTTATTCGTGTTCATAATCATAATCTTATATCCGGTTAAATTTAAGGGTGCATATTGATATTCCAAAGAATTGCAGTCAAGCAGAATCCCACAGTTTTCTTTCCCCATACCAACGGCAAATTGGTCCATAATTCCACTGTTTACACCGATAAATTCATTTTCTGTTTTCTTACCAATCTTCACCAAATCCAATCGGTCAATATCGAATTTATACAATTCATTTACGATCACACCAGTAAGCATTTCAAGTGATGCAGAAGAGGAAAGTCCCGCTCCATTTGGTATATTTCCATAAATAAGGACATCCATTCCGTAAGGCAATACCCAACCGGCTTCCTGAATATAACGAATCATTCCCTTCGGATAGTTTGCCCAGTAGTGGGCTGGATCGTATACCAATTGATCAAGCTGAAATTCGATAACTCCCTTCTCTTCGAAATTCATTGAATACATTCTAATTTTCCGATCCTGTCTTTTTCTGGCTATCCCATAAGTGCCATACGTTATGGCGCACGGAAACACATGCCCACCGTTGTAGTCTGTATGTTCGCCAATTAAGTTTATTCTTCCTGGAGAAAAGAATGAACGTAATTCACAACCTTCTTTTTTTGGAAAAGTTTTTTCATATTGTTTTACCAAAATGTTTATATCCATGAAATTTCCAACTCTCTATTTAGGATTCAATTTTACTAAAATCAACCTTGGTTTTATTGTATATATTAAGTAAAAAATGGTCAATATTTTAAGTAAATTTTTTACTAAAAATAATAAAAAAAGAGCGTTTGTAAACGCCCCACTACCTTACCAGATGAAAAAATTACTGACTGCTTCCCCTAATCTCCAACTGCGTTGAGATGATGACCTTCTTGGCAATTTTTCGATCGGTCATTCTTTCAAGCAACAGGTCTACAGCTGTTTCGCCCATGAATTCTGTATAAACCTTAACCGTACTAAGAGGGGGGAAAACATATTTTGAAACACTGATATCGTTTACCCCAATAAGGCTAACCCTCTCTGGAACTCGCATGTTCTCTTCATGAAGAGCCCGTAAACATCCAATTGCCATTGAGTCATTGCCGACAAAAAAGGCTGATGGAAGATTTTCTTTATGATCTTTAATGGCTTTCTTCATTAATTTGTAACCGTCATCAACCGAAAAAGAACCAATATAGACAAATGATTCATTATAAAGCTGCCTTTGAATGAGATAACTCTTAAAGGTTGTTTCCCTTGGATCAGCAATCTTAGAGATATCATCCTTATAGGTTTCCCGTCCACCAATATAACCTATCCTCTCGTGACCGTGATTTAGAAAATACTCGAGAGCATTCATGGTTGCTTTTTCAAAATTACTGACGACGGAATCATACTGATCTTCATCAGGAGAACAATCAACAAATACAATATTTTCCGTTACCTTTTGAATTTCTTCCGCCTGCTTTTGGCTAAACTTTCCGATAGCAATTACTCCATGAACTTCTCCATCTTGAGCAGCTGACAAATCCCCAAGAGAAACTTTTTTTATCTGAAGTTTGTGAGCATCGCACCGTTTTTCAACGCCTAACCGAATAGACATATAGTAAAGATCATCCAATTCTTCCTCTTCCGTATACCAGTTTACAATCGCAATCTGATAGGAAGATGGGCGCCGTTCTGACTTTTTTCGATATGATAGCTCTTCTGCTGTTTGGAATATTTTCTTTTTTGTATCATCACTAACAGAAAGGGAGGAATCATAGTTTAGAACTCTTGATACCGTTGCAGTTGATACACCAACTCGTTCGGCAATATCCTTAATAGTAGCCATTTTTATTCCCCATTCTAACTCTGTTCACATTGAAACCAGACGTTGTTTATAAGTGAATCATAATACAACTTAATACCAGGGTCAATTTATTACTAAAATTTTTACTTAAAACCTAACGACTTTCTCTCTTATTGGAATTTAATTTTTTCATATATGATTAGTAAAAAATGTAAAACGCCTGAATTCAATTCAGGCGTTAACGTTTAACTTCTTTGAATCATAAACTCAAATTCCATGTCTTTCCCGGCATTGATGAGATGCTCGTCATGAACAGGGGCGCCCCAGCTGTCATCTCCACCAACACCCATCTGCCTACCCGCCACGGTTACAACCGTATTATGAACATTCGGCAGTTCATAATGATGGCTGGCATGCTCAAGCTCGAATGCTGTATAAGGAGATAGGGTACATTCAAACGGTCTTTCACAGGAAGAAATTTTTATTCCTTTCCCATTTGTATTGGTAATATTAACTCTTCTGACTCCGGTTCGGTTGCCTGATTCCTGTGGCTTCACATAGCTTGAAACATTTTCCAATACATTATTCTTAAAAATACCAAGTCTTGCTCCCCTTGAACGGTCCGAGTAATTTTCATCAGGACCCATTGCATACCATTCCAGTTGGTCATAATCTGCCGGAATCTTAAACGATAGCGCAAATATCGGCAGTTGCGGAAGCTTACCATCGCCATGATAAATCGAACGAACCCGGATATTTCCATCAGAAAACACGGTATACCCCACTTTTACCTCCAACTCGTCACTAATCGAAAATTTGTAGGTAAAGGTGATCGTTACTGAACCAGTTTCTTCTATCATATTAACCTCAGTACACATACGGGCTAAGCTGGCAGCGTACCAAAGCCCCGAATGAAATCCCTGCTTATATCCCCTATCATTATCAGTAGAGGCTCTCCAAAATAGCGGAGCAGGAGGAGTCGCAATCATTTCTCTTCCAGCATAGTTGAGTGATACCAAACTTCCTGCCTGTTTAGAAAACATAACAGTAAAATCATTGCCGTGGACACCAATATTGACATCACCGTGTACCACTCTAAGATTTTCATGATCAGGCAGCAAATTCTCCTTTACTTCTGACTTTACCTGGAATATATATTGTCCAAACGCAATTTCATAGCCTGCATCTGCCCAGAGTTCATTTTCCTTTAACGTTAAAAGGCTGTGAATACAATACTCACCTGGCTTGTTTGTTAAATGAACAGGAAGATGCATTTCAATTCGTCCTTCATTCTGTGCGGCAACATCTGTATTAAGACTGTTTCGATATAATTCCATCCCTTCATGGAACAGAATAAATTCAAAATCATAATCAGCCGTACTTGTAAACAGACTGTCATTAACAATCGTTATACCGCTTTGGTCTGGTACCAGCTTAAAGTTTTGGTACAAATATTTTACTTCCTGCATCTTTGGAGAAAGCTCACGATTTGCATATACAATTCCGTTTGTACAAAAACCATAATCAGTAGGCCGATCGTCGAAGTCACCGCCATAGGCAAGAAATTCTTTTCCATAACGATCCTTTTTCATAAGTGCCTGATCAATGTAATCCCAGATAAAACCGCCCTGATACATTGGATGCTTCTTCTCCAAATCGGTATATTTGTACATTCCTCCAAGCGAATTTCCCATAGCATGCATATATTCGCAGCTAATATAAGGTTTCTCCGGATTCTCCGTTAAATATTTCTCGATCTCCACCGGCTTAGCATACATGCGGCTTTCCATGTCGCTTGTCTCGTTATAGTCTCGAGCATGGAATACTCCCTCATAATGAACGAGCCTGCTTGGATCAACCCTCTTGAAATATTTTGATACGTTAAGAATCACTTCTCCTGCATAAGATTCATTTCCGCAGGACCAAATCAGAATAGATGGGTGGTTCTTGTCTCGTTCAAACATGGATACAGCCCGGTCCATCACAATATTTTCCCATTCAGGTTTATTTCCGGGAATATTCCACGAAGGGTCTACCACACCCATTTTTTGCCATGATCCATGGGTTTCCAAATTCATTTCATCAATGACATAGATGCCATACTCATCACATAATTCGTACCAATAGGTTTGATTAGGATAATGGGAGGTACGTACAGCATTTATATTATTGCGCTTCAATGTTTTAATATCAAAAAGCATGTCATCCTTTGTAATCGCTCTGCCGCTTCGACAATTAAACTCATGGCGATTAACACCCTTGAAGAGAATCCTCTTTCCATTAAGGTGCATAATTTTATCTTTCATCTCAAATTTTCTAAACCCGACCTTCTGAGGAATAACTTCAACTAAATTCCCCTGTTCGTTATATATTTGAATATAAAGTTTGTACAAGTAAGGATGTTCACCACTCCATAGAAGCGGTCGATCGACTGGAATGGATAATGTCCATTGCCCATTGCTCAATACTCCGTTTTTTGTATCTACTAAACTTCCTTTAGGATCAACTAATTCAGCTGTAATTTTTGAAGGGACAGAACCAAGAGAAGCAAGCTTCAAATTTGTTTCAAGTTTTCCTTTTTCAAAGGTTGAATTAAGCTCCGTATGAACTTGGAGATCATACACGTGAATTTCCGGAACCGTGTAAAGATACACATCTCGAAAAATACCCGAAAACCGCCAGAAATCCTGGTCTTCGAGCCAGCTACCTGTGCTCCGCTGGTAAACCTCCACCGCCAGCTTATTTTTTCCTTCTAATATATATGGTGTTACATCAAACTCAGCTGGAGTGAAGGAGTCTTCGCTATACCCGATAAACTGCCCGTTCAACCACACAAAAAAGGCTGACTCCACCCCTTGAAAAGAAATATATACAGGCTTCGCTTGCATATTTTCAGGAAGGTTGAAAGTTTTCACATAGCTCCCAACTGGATTATGATCCGTTGGAATTTCCGGCGGACGAATTTCGTTATGGCCATCCCATGGATACATTGTATTGACATATTGCGGTTTTCCATAACCTTGCAGCTGAATATGCCCTGGAACTGAAATATTCCCCCAGCTTGAGCAATCGAAATCAGGCTGATAAAAATCTTCAGGCCTGCTGGCAGGATTCACTGCATAGTTAAATTTCCAATTTCCGTTTAAATCATGTCGCATCTTCATCGGATCAAGAATGATGGCCTCTTCAATTGTTTCGTAATACAAGTGGTCTGAATGTGCCGGAAGACGATTAACAGAAAAGATATTTACATCGGAAAGCCAATTTAGATTGGGAATGACAGTCATTTCTGCACCTCAACTTTTTTTATATTACTTATATTTTATTATTCTTAATCTCTACTACTTCATTATCTTAAAAAAATACTCTTCCATTTCCGTTTTCTACTCAGTGGAAAATGACGAAAGATTATCCGTTTTATTCCATTATCTTGCAGCCTCGTAACTTCCAGATGCGATGGTTTCAAAACTATTATCAATCTAAACTGCTTTGATACGTGTGGATAAAAATTCGATTCCAAGTGAAGTTTCTCCCTTGGTAATGGCTTGTTTAATGTTTAATCGATTTGTTTTAGCGGTCATTTCCTCTCAGATAGCGGTTTCAATCGAAAGGATGCGCTTTCCTTTTCACTTAACTTTATTTAAAATCAGTATATTTTCTGTACGTATATTCGTCAATTTTAGAACTATCAAAGGAGGGATTATTAAAGTGAAAAAGGATCCGACACTTATGTTAGTAACCACTATCAATCAAAATCCGGTGGAAATTCCAATAATAAAACAATCGGTGTTATCACAACCTACATATCTGATTACATTTTTCCTTCCATTATTCGGGTTGGAAGTAGTAAATGTATAGAGAACTTGATATTTCTATCCTGAAAAGTTGTCAATAATTGGCCAGGACAATTCCTATATTGCCAATAGTGCAAATATCAAACTAACGACATTGACTAACCCACAAGAACAAATGGGACGTGATGCAGCTGATTGGGTCATTAAGAAACTACAAGGTAAGAAGGATTTACCAAATGAAACCTACTATCAACCAGTGTTAGTTGAAGGCGAAACGGTAAAA
>PSRI01000238.1 GCA_003175935.1 Bacteroidota bacterium | reverse complement strand
GTTTGTCCCACCGGAACAACGGGCATTCCATGACGGTTAGGCCCACCCGAACCCAATGGTTTGCCATCAGCAACGGAAGGAGTGGCACGCATCTTTTGTTCAAAACGCGCTTTCAACTTCATCCTCGCTTCCACTATTCGCTGCAATTTTTCAGATTCTTCCATTCAAATTCATTTGTCTTCAATGGTAAAAACGCTTCTTTCAAATCTTATGATCAAAGTATCCATCCTGCTTTGGATCGATTTAAATTCTTCAGAATTGCCAAGCACTTCCAAATCGTGATCCCTGCTGGCTTGTGAAGCATATTCACATTCCCAAATAATGTATGATCCTCCATCACCTCCCACTCGCTTCAGAATCCTTCCCCTTGGCAGGGAAAGTCTGTGTCTCAAAGCCGAAGCCTGTTTGCGCAATTCTAAAACTTTAGCTTCATTTCCATCTTTAGGGTAATAATAATTTTGAACAATTATTGGGTCATTTGTCGGAATTTCTTTTTGGGATGAGCAAATGATCCAGGTTGAAAACAATACCCATATAAGGGATTTGGGGTTGATTTTCATTGTGAACCTTTTGCAATAAGATAGGAATTAATACTTGAAAAGGAAAACGGATATATGCAAAAATCGATTTAGCATTTATCTCACAATGGCTATTTCGATGAATGATTAAATTTGAATCTATCCAGGGAAAAATATCTCAACATTATCTGACTCAAACATTAGTCATGCCTTATAATGAAAAACTCGCTGATCGCATTCGGGAAGCAATTGCCGGATTCGGAAAAATCGAAGAGAAAAAAATGTTCCGGGGAATGTGTTTTATGGTGAATGACAAAATGTGTGTTTGCGTAAGTGGCGACGAAATGATGTGTAGAATCGGTCCTGATGCATTTGAATCAGCCATAGAAAAAAACGGCACCCGTCCCATGCTCAAAAATGGTAAAGTTTTGAATGGTTTTATTTTTGTAGGAGCAGAAGCCATGAAATCAAAAATAGATTTTGACTACTGGATCAAACTTTGTCTCGCTTTCAATAAAGATGCAAAATCTTCGAAGAGAAAATAAATTGCGCCTTCTCGAAGCTATGGCGAAGCAAGGCCCGAATGATTCGTTCAGGCGGGCGTGAAATCTTATTTATTTATGAATTTGAAATGCGCCTCATTGTATCGCGGACCGGTATTTGGATATTTTTTCAACAACGCTTCTATCCTATTCAAATCATCGGAACTAAGTTGCACATCCACCGCACCAGCATTCTCAATTAAATATTTCCTTTTTTTAGTTCCAGGAATCGGAATGATATTCTCTCCCTGCGCTAAAACCCATGCCAGGGCCAGTTGTGCCGGTGTGCAATTCTTCAACGCTGCTATTTCAGCAAATTCTCTCGTGAGATTTTCATTATTCTCCTGGAATTCTTTTTGAAATCGGGGAACAGTTCGGCGGAAATCATTTTCCGCCAGTTCAGAAATCTTTACAGTGTTTGAAACAAGTCCGCGTGCCAGCGGACTAAAAGGAATCAAACTAATCCCCAACTCGTTGCACAAAGGAATAATTTCACCTTCTACATCGCGTGTCAATACCGAATATTCATTTTGAAGCGCACTTATTGGATGAACGGCATGACCCTTACGGATAGACGCAGGCGAAGCCTCCGATAGTCCCAGGAATCGCACTTTACCTTCTTTAACCAAGTCTGACATCGCTCCCACCGTATCTTCAACCGGAACATTAGGATCGATGCGATGAGCGTAATACAAATCAATCACATCGGTTTTTAGTCGCGACAAGCTTTTTTCAACTGCAGTCCTGATATATGCAGGAGAACAATCAATACCCTGGGGCTGCCCATCATCACCAAAACGAAATCCGAATTTTGTTGCGAGAAAAATTCGTTTGCGATTTGGCGCCAAAACTTTTGAGACCAGCTCTTCATTTTTTCCGTTGGCATATATGTCGGCCGTATCCCAAAAATTAATTCCCAATTCAATCGCCTTTTCCAATGTTGCATATGATTCTGCGTCATCTGGTTGTCCATAAGCATGGTTCATCCCCATACAACCCAAACCAATTGCAGATAAGCTCGCATCAGAATTACCAAGTTTTCTGTATTTCATAAGGCGATAAAATTACGAAAAGTCCTGTACCTGGTACTAAGTACCTAGTACCTAGTACCTAGTACCTAGATAAAGACGATAAAAATCAGTGAATATTCTTTAGGCAGTGCGGCAGCACGCGGAAAAATGATCATCAAGAAATTTCCTGTTCTTGCTTTATCTGAATACGGAATTAAATATTCCCCATTCCAAACCCCGCAATTCTGCCAGTCCTTTCAAACGGCCAATGGCACTGTATCCAGGATATGTTTTCTTTTTTAAATCGTCTAACATTTGATGACCATGGTCCGGCCGCATGGGAATGCGGATTTTATTTTTTTCCATAATCAATAAAATTTCTTTTACAATCGATGGCATATCGGCATCTCCACTTAAATGATCAGCTTCAAAAAAATTTCCAGCCTCATCTCTCCTCGTATTTCTTAAATGCAGGAAATGGATTTTGTCTCCGATTCGTTTAACCATTCCCGTTAAATCATTATCCTTTCTGGCGCCCAATGATCCGGTACAGAAACAAATTCCATTTGCAGGAGAATTTACTGCGTTCAGCAAATCATTCAAATCCTGCTCTGTACAAACTACTCTTGGTAAGCCGAGTAACGAAAACGGTGGATCGTCGGGATGAATAGCCATTTTTAAACCGCTTTTTTCGGCTACGGGAATCACTTCTGACAGAAAATAAAATAGATGCTTTTTTAATTTGATGGGATCAATTTCAGCGTAAGTATTCAGGGCACTTAAAATTTCTTCGGGAGTAAATGGAATATCCGAGCCTGGCAAGCCCAGCAATGCATTTCTAAAAAGTGTTTTCCTTTCTTCCTCACTCATTTCTTCGAGCCTTTCTTTCGCCCTGCTGATTTCGCCGGGTTCATAATCGTTTTCCGCGCCTGGTCTTTTCAAAAGAAAAACATCGAATGCAATAAATGCCGATTTCTCGAACCGAAGCGCTCTTGCGCCATTGGGAAGTTCAAAATCAATGTCAGTGCGCACCCAATCCAGGATGGGCATGAAATTATAAGTCACAACTTTTATTCCCGCATAAGCCAGATTGTTCAAACTCAGTTTATAATTCTCAATGTATTTTTTGAATTGGCCTGAATGCTTCTTTATATCCTCATGAACCGGTAAACTTTCAACAACCGTCCATTTCATCCCCGCTTCCTCAATTAACTTCTTCCTTTTCTCAATCTCATCGGTCCCCCAAACATCTCCCACGGGAATTTGATGGAGTGCAGTAACCACTCCTGTACAGCCGGCCTGACGAATATCACTCAGGCTCACAGGATCATTCGGACCAAACCATCTCATCATTTGTTCCATCAAATACATCTGCAACAAAATTTATTTCGAATTAATTTTAAAGACTTCATGGCCTATTTAAGAGAGATTGTGGCACTCGCAGTTTTTGAAGCTCCTAACTCCTGGCTTCTGTTTCCCGGAAGTGATCCGCCAACAAACAACTGCAAATTTCCGGGAGTAAATACTTTGTTGCCGCGATCGTCAATAAGACTTACCATATCAGCAGTTATCTGAAAAGTTACTTTTGTTTTAGCTCCGGGTGCAAGAGTTATTCTTTTAAAACCTTTTAATGCGTAAAGCGGGGCATCGGCAATGCCGGAATGTGTGAGGTATAGTTGCACAACTTCATCACTTTTCACCTTGCCACTATTCGTAACCGTTACAGTAGCAGTAAAAGATTGTCCTGAGCTTAATTCTTTTTTAGAAAGAGAAAAATTGTCGTATTTAAAAGTGGTATAGCTTAATCCGAATCCAAATGGAAACAGGGGTTCGGCACTCATGTATCGATAGGTTCTTCCTTTCATCGAATAATCCTCATAAGGAGGAAGTTGCGAAAGCGACTTTGGAAAAGTTATAGGCAACCGACCTGATGGCGACCTCTTACCAAAAATGATATCTGCAACAGCATTACCACCTTCTTCTCCGGGATACCACGCCAGTAAAACAGCATCGGCAAGTTCATATACATCCGACAAATTCATTGGACTTCCCCCTGTAATAACAGCAATCACCGGCTTGTCATTATCCTTTTTAATCTTCTTCAAAAAATCAACCTGGTTCTTCGGGATATCATAATTCAACCTGTCGCCAAATGAGGATGAAGCAATCGACTCGCCTTCTTCACCTTCAAGAAGTCCTGTAATTCCGAGGACAACAATAGTGGCATCTGCATTTTTTGCTTCGCTTGAGGTCCAGTCAATAGGATTGACATTATCCCGATCGAGCAAAGTCCCCGGGCGATACTGCATTTGGCTTCCCGGCTCAATTTGTGAAGCGATGCCCTCAACAAAAGTTACCAGTTTTGTAGTAACACCATAATAATTACCAATGAGCGCTTCTACAGATGATGCATTAGGCCCGGTAATAAAATATTTTTGCAATCCCGTTTTTAGCGGTAGCGCTCCATTATTTTTTAAGAGTACAATAGACTGCCTTGCTACTTCTCTTGCCAGTTCACGATGTGATTCGCTATTGATTACTGACACAGGAATTTTATCATATGGATTTGATGAGGGAGGATCAAACATTCCGAGTTTGAAACGAGTGCGCCAAAGAATGATTAGCGAGCTGTCAATTGTTTTTTCATCTACCATACCTTGTTTTACAGCATCAACCAATGCCGGATACGTATCGCCACATTCCATATTTACTCCACGATTTATAGCCAGCGCGGCAGCCTCCACTTTATTGGATACTACTTTATGTCCCTGATAAAAATCATTGATGGCCCAGCAGTCCGACAAAATATGACCCTTAAAATTCCACTGTTTCCTAAGAACATCCTGCAATAAATAAGTATTTCCGCAGCATACTTCGCCGTTAGTTCGATTGTAAGCACACATAACTGCTTCAACTTTTGCTTCAACCAAAGCGTGAAATGCAGGTAGGTATGTATCCCACAGGTCGTGCATCGAAGCTTCAGCATTAAATTCATGTCTTAATCTTTCAGGACCACTATGAACCGCATAGTGCTTGGCACAGGCGGCAACTTTGAGATATTTAGGATTGTCTCCCTGCAAGCCTTTCACGAATGCAACTCCCATTTTAGACGTGAGAAATGGATCTTCGCCGTAGGTTTCCTGTCCTCTCCCCCATCTTGGATCGCGGAAGATATTTATGTTAGGCGTCCAGAATGTAAGTCCGCCATATTTCAGGTGATAGTTTTTTTTGATTTCTGCATTATACATGGCTCTGGCCTCATCCGAAATAATAGTGGCAACCTGTTTTGCAAGTGAATCATTGAATGTAGCAGCCAGTCCGATTGTTTGAGGAAAAACAGTAGCGACGCCTGAACGTGCAACTCCGTGCAATGCTTCGTTCCACCAATTGTAGGCAGGAATATTTAGTCGGGGAATTGCAGGACTGTTGTAGTTAAGTTGAAATATTTTTTCCTCAAGAGTGAGTTTAGACACGATGTCTTTTACCCTGACATCAATAGGAAGAGAAGGATTTAAATACGCAGCCTTCTGACCAAAAACAGGAAAAGAAAAGCACCAGGAAATAACGAAACCAAATAAGTTTTTATTCATATGGATTAATTTTTCCCGGTGCCTTATATTATTTCGCGACTCCTGCTGGAGAAAAATACAGGAACACCGAGAGAATAATAACAATTACAATTACAGATAAGAGCACGTCGAATCTTGTCCAGCTTGCTCTTGAAGCTGCCTTATCCTCCGCTACAGTTGTAGCGAAAGTGAGGCCACGTAGTTGTTCTTCTTTGGGTTTTTCTGTAGCCAGACTTACAATTAGCATGAGAACGATAGAGAAAATGAAAAGAAGAATACAGAAATATAGGAAATTCAGTGTGGCAAAATCATAGAAAAATCCGGTGAGACTCCCTTTATTTAGTTCCAGAATAATCCTAAAGACACCAATGATGAATCCAACTACCATGGCAGTATATGCACCTTTTGCGTTGATGCGTTTGTAGAAAACGCCCAATAAAAATACTGCAGCAATTGGCGGAGCCAGATAGGATTGTACACTTTGAAGATATTGATATAATACTCCGGAAATCCTTTCCATCAAAGGAATCCATACCATCCCAAGAATCACCACAATGCTCGTAGTGATTCTTCCCACTCTAACCAGTTCCTTGTTGGAAGAATCGGGACGAATCTTTTTATAAATATCCATGGTAAATAAAGTGGAGCACGCATTGTAAACCGATGCAAGGGAGCTCATCA
Source organism: Bacteroidota bacterium (assembly GCA_003175935.1). Taxonomy (GTDB): domain Bacteria; phylum Bacteroidota; class Bacteroidia; order Chitinophagales; family Chitinophagaceae; genus PSRI01. Next base: position 1,765 of record PSRI01000238.1, on the reverse strand, counting down.
AAGCTGCGAGTAATCCGCCCGCCAGCAATCCACGCACACCGACAGGAAGAATTTCGCGAACCAGAATTGGAAATGCCTGGTTTGTATCTGCCATTTGAAGTTTGCCTTGTTGTGCAAGGGAAAAAGCAATGATGCCAGGAATCATGAAAATAAAGAAAGGCATTAGTTTCAAAAATGCAGCGAAAATGGTTCCTCTCCTCGCCTGCTTTTCATCGCGCGCGGCCAAACAACGTTGAACAATATGTTGATCGGTGCACCAGTACCAGATACCTACTATTGGCGAAGCAAATAAAATGCCTGCCCATGGAAAGTCCGGATCGCTCAGTGGAGGGAACATATTTAGTTTTTCTTTCGGAATACTATTGATCAGCGAATGCCAGCCTCCAACTTTATCAAGGCCAAAAAATAATAACACGGCGGATCCCAGCAGCAATATAATTGCCTGCAATGCTTCCGTGTACATTACCGCATGAAGACCGCCAAACACCGTATAAACTCCTGTTACAATCACAAGAATAATTGCGGCTGTCCAGAAATTTAAATCCGGGAAAAATATGTTCATAACAGTCGCAGCTGCAAAAATGGTTACAGAAGCCTTTGTTATGATATAGCTCAGCAATTGAATAATCGAAAGTAAGATCCTGGATTTTGAATTGAATCTGCGTTCAAGAAATTCCGGCATTGTGTATACCATGCTTCGCATATAAAATGGAACAAAAACCCATCCCAGTAAGAGGATTATCCACGAGTGTAATTCGTAGTGACCCATTACCAGTCCTGATTTAGCAGCAGTACCCGCCAATCCCACAATATGCTCAGAGCCTACATTGGATGCAAGAATTGAAGCACCAATCACGAACCAGCCAAGATTTCTGTTTGCTAAAAAATAATCGGAAGGAGATTCTTTGCTGCGTCGTATGGACCATATGGATATTCCGGCAATAATTGCGAGGTAAATGGCTATGAAGATCCAGTCAATTACTCCAAATAGATGCATTACAATAATTTTTTAATGAACAATCGTTTTAAAAACATTTGGCCAATGAAAATAAGCTAATTGACCAGAAAATCGTAAAAGAAGGAAGGATTAATGGGTATCCTTAATTGTGTAAAAAGATTACCTGTATTGCGACGAAGATGGGACTTCGGATGGGCGTTAGTAAGCGAAAAGAAGCAACTTTTAATAAGGAAAGTATAGCTTCCTGTTTTTAGTGTTGGTTGCATAGTGCACTCGTAATTTTTGTATTTGGAAAATAAGTTAATAGCTCGGGTAGGGCTAAAATAAGAAAAAACTACTTAATGTAACCGATTACATTATATTCGTAAAAAAATATTTGCATAGCTTTGCAGGTCAATATGTAACCGATTGTATGATTAAGTCAAAGGAAGTCACCATTTATGATCTGGCTGCCCGGCTAAATATCTCCGTTGCCACCGTTAGCAGGGCGTTGAAGGATGATCCCGTAGTGAGTAAGAAAACGAAGAAAAAGATCTTTGATCTTGCGGAAGAACTGGGTTACAGATCCAACCATTTTGCCCGTAACCTGCGGAAACAAAAGACCGAAACGATTGGAGTGATCATTCCAAGGTTAAACTCGTATTTCATGTCCACTGTAATTGCGGGTATTGAAAGCGTGGTGAACAGTGCCGGTTATAACCTCATTATAAGCCAATCCTCCGAATCGGCCAACAAAGAAATTGCAAGCGCCAAAACTATGTTCAATAACCGGGTCGACGGCCTCCTGGTTTCTCTTTCCTACGAAAC
>PSRI01000066.1 GCA_003175935.1 Bacteroidota bacterium | reverse complement strand
CTTACTCCGGATCCCCAGCGATCATTGACGACAATTTTATCTTTAACCGGACTATCATTGTATAACCACGCAAGGAATTGTTGAGATTTCCATAATTCAGCAGGCCCTTCCCATTCACCGTCAGTCCAAAAAACATCAGGTTGATATGTGTTGATGAGATCCTTCATTTGGGGCCACATATGTTCTGCAACATAGCGTGGCTTATCATTCAACCAAAGCGGATTGAACCATTCGTAGAGAGAATAATACATGCCTGCATGGACAGAAGTTTTTCTGATCGCTTTAAATAAATCGCCTAATAAATCTCTATGCGGACCAACTTCTGCTGCATTCCACGGGAATCCCCAGGTTTGTGATGCCTGTTTACTGGGCCAGAGTGCAAACCCATCATGATGTTTTGAAGTGAGCACAACATATTTTGCGCCAGATTGTTCAATCAATTTCGCCCATTCGTCAGGGTTATAAAGTTCGGCTTTAAATTGCGGTGCTAATTGATAGTAGCTTGTATTTTCCCCGAATTTTTTATTGTGATAATCCACTACGGCTCCATTGAATCCTTTTTTATTCAGCCAGTATTGATACCATTCTGAATAATTTCCTTTGGGCGTCCAGGCAGGGACGGAATAAACTCCCCAATGTATAAAGATTCCAAATTTGGCGTCGCGATACCATTCTGGAACTTCTCTCTTGTCGAGCGATTCCCATGTTGGCTGATAGTTTTGAGCCCTGACTAAAACGAGAGATGAAAAGATAAACAGAATAATCAGAAAAGTTTTTTTGCCAGGGGAAATCAAGTTGGAATTTCTTTTGATTGGATGCACAGTTAAAAATTTATTGAAGGTTTATAACGCATAGTACCGGAAGATGATTCGAGTATCGCACATCCTTCTCAACACTATACAGTCTGTTACTCCATTGTGCTTTTTTAGAAAATAAGATATAATCATATTTGTGTATCGCAGAATCGGCAGGAAAAGTGGGAGTATTGTTCTCTTTATCCAGCTCCATGCCCATTTCCAAAAGCATATGTAGACTGGTACCTGAAGTATCAACATTCAGACTCCCCGCTAAAATGAATGGATGCTTTTCCTCAAAATAGAGCGCGTACAATTTATCTGCCTGCATGATTCTATCCGGTGTTCCACGGGTTGTATCAAGTTCAGTAGAAACAACTTTAAACTTGTGATCCGGGTCAATAGAGACGATACATTCCAGTGCATAGCCTGGCGTTATTTCGACTGTGGGTCTATGAGGTAACAAAGTATTTTTTACAGAAGAAATCTGGAATTTAGAGAGAATGGCGTTACCAGTTGATCCACTGTCGCATTGGGTAGTTCTGCCATAACAATATTTCATTCCCGTAATTTCTCCAATTTTTTTCATCATGTCAATTCCTCCGGTGGATGCACAACCGCTGTCAACTTCCTGAAGTGCTAAAATATCAGGTTGAAGGTTATTGATCATTGCAACCAGGCTGTCGATTTGTTTGCCATCAGCAATCTTCGATCCGTGCTGAAAATTATAAGAAACAATTCTAATGCTTTGTGCTCTTAGTGCATAGCAAGAAATCAACATCACTATAATCAAAGTCATTCTCCACATATTCGTTCTTTATGCGTCTTTGCGTGGTGCCATGGCGCCGTCCGCGTCCTGACTCGAAATCATCTCTGTTTTTAATAAAGAAAGTATCTTCTTTATTTCAGATTCGTCCAGGGAAATAGATTCAAGATTTTCGTTCATTAAAGGGTTTTGGTACTCCATATTGCTTTGAGTACTTATTCTGGCAGATGTATGAAATTCCTTTGCACCTGTCTCTTTAATCAGGTCTAAAATATTCGAGGAACGTACGCCTGAACCCGGCATAACAATGATTCGCTCATCTGCCTGTTTCACTAATTGCTGGATGGTGAATGCCCCTTCGAGTGCAGTTGGCTTGCATCCGCTGGTGAGAATTCTTTGACATCCCGCTTCAATAATAATTTCAAGTGAATCATAAGGATCTTCAACACGATCGAATGCCCGATGAAATGTAACTTCGAGTGGATAAGCAAGTTCAACAAGTTTCATAGTTCTCCGGGCATCCACAGTTCCGTCAGGATTTAATATTCCAAATACTACTCCGTCGCAACCAATTTCCTTACAGGCCCTGATATCTCTTTTCATTATGGAGAATTCATCTTCACTGTATAGAAAATCACCGGCACGCGGTCTGATGATGGGGAAAAGTTGAATGGTAGTTTTTTCTCTGGCTAATTGGATCATTCCTAAACTGGGAGTGGTTCCACCATCGTGAGGGTTATCGCATAGTTCAATGCGATTTGCGCCACTTCTTTCAGCAATCACACAGGATTCAATATTAAAAGCTATGACCTCAAGTTGGAATGACATATCCTGAATATTTATTGCTGATGAGAATTCAAAAAATGATTAAACCATACTCTTACCGGGGATTATTTTCTCTTCGGAGCTGGATTTTACTGCATATGTAAATCCTTTCTGTATGGCATAAGCACCATATTCACCTTTTTTGTTGAGGGCCAGGAAACCAACCTGCAAAGTTTTTGCCTTTTCAGGATTGCGTTTCACAATTCTTTCAACCGCTTTCCTGCAGGCATTTTCCGGAGAATATCCCTGGCGCATTAATTCAACCACGAGATGCGAACCAACGCAACGAATCACTTCTTCTCCCACGCCTGTTGAAGTTGCTGCACCTACTTCATTATCCACATAAAGTCCCGCACCAATGATCGGGGAATCTCCAACTCTACCATGCATTTTAAATGCCATTCCGCTTGTTGTACAGGCGCCACTCAAATTACCATTGGCGTCCATTGCAACCATTCCGATAGTGTCATGATTATTGGGTCCGCCTGCCAGATCATATACTTGGGAAGCATCTAAATAACTGGTTGGCTTTTTGTCGTAAAGCTGATTTTCAATATTGATTTTGGGTTCGTATTTGGAAGTTTTGAGCCATTCTTTCCAAACTTTTTCACTCTCAGGTGTGAGCAAATTTATTTTCTCAAATCCTTCGGCGAGGGCAAATTGAAGAGCTCCATCCCCAACCAAAACAACGTGAGGCGTTTTTTCCATTACCAGGCGAGCCACTGATATCGGATGCATGATATGCTCCAGACACATCACAGATCCACAATTTCCCAAATGATCCATGATACACGCATCCAGTGTAACTCTTCCATCACGATCGGGCAATCCACCATAACCCACGCTTTGATTTTTAGGATCGGCTTCGGGAATTTTTACACCTGCTTCAACTGCATCAAGGGCTTTTCCACCTGCTCCCAAAATTTTCCATGCTTCTGTGTTTGCATCTTTACCGAAATCCCAGGTCGAAATCACGATAGGTTTATTTGCTGCAGATGCCCGGGCCCAGGATTTTTTATTTAGAGAAAGAAGACTCCCGGTAAATGCCGAGAGCTCTAAAAATTTTCTACGATTGAGCATACGGTTATTTTGTATCGGTGAAAATACAATTTAATCCTTTGCGAATTTCTCGATCCTTTGCGGCTTTGCCTGAGGCTTAATATTGATCATCAAAGCAGAAAATCGGCTTGCGATTTTTCCATTGCCCTCTTGTGAAGTCCGGAATATTTTGCACCATGCCACCTTCAGCTATTGATTTTTCGCTGAGCGGTGTAATCGAATACCAGGTTGCATAATCGTATACATCTAGTGGAAAAGGAGCCTCACGCTTAATACTTTCAATAAATGAATTCACCACAAAAAAATCCATACCACCATGGCCAGCACCTTTGGCATCATTCTCAAATCTTTTCCAAAGCGGATGATCATGTTCTTTCATATAAGCTTCAGTATTCTCCCAGGTATGTGGCTTGCTTTTATCTTCGAAATAAATAAATCCAGCATTTAATTCGCCAGCATGATAATCCTGCCAAATACCATTTGTACCCTGAACCCTGAATCCTAAATTATAAGGACGTGGTGAACTGGTATCATGGGTAAGCACAATGGTTTCACCGTTTGCAGTTTGTATTTGAGTCGTTACAATATCACCAAGCTTGAATTGAACTTTCGCATTGGGGTGATTTGGTCCACCTAAAGGATGTTTCACGATATAACGGTGAAGCCCACGCGCTTTCGTTGCAACAGAAGATAATTTAGTAAGCCTGTTTCCGCGATTTACATTGAGCATGGTTGCAACCGGCCCCAAACCATGTGTGGGATATAACTCTCCATTTCTTTTTACAGAATGTTCAGTTCTCCATTTCGCTTCACTGAAAGCTTTGGCACCAAATTCAACTCCGTCTTTATCCCTTCCTCCATTAAATTTCACTTCCCTCAAATCATGTTCATATCCGCCCTGCATGTGTAACAATTCGCCGAACATGTCTTTTCTAACCATATTCAACACTGCCATCACATCTCTTCTATAACAAACATTTTCCATGATCATTACAGGAATCCTGGTCTTTTCAGATGTATTAACAACATCCCAGCATTCCTGCAGTTTGATAGCACCACAAACTTCTACACCAGGAATTTTGCCTGCATTCATGGCATCAATTGCCATAATCGAATGCCATTCCCAGGGAGTGGCAATAATTACCGCATCTATATCATCGCGCTTCAGCAAATTTTTGTAATCCGTATTGCCATTACTATATTCAATGGGAGCTTTTTTGCCGGCTTCTTTTACAGCTTTTTGTGCATCCGCAAGCATATCCTTGTCAGGATCCGCAAACGCAATTACATCCACATCGTCTCTTCTCAAAAGCAGATCCAGGTGGCTCTGGCCACGAAGTCCGACACCAATTTGTCCAACCCTTACTCTTGATTTTTTAATTGATGAAAAAGCTTTAAGATGATCTGGCAATAAAAACATCCCTGCTCCAAAGAGGGCAGTGTTCCTGATAAAGTTTCTGCGGTCTGAACGGTAGTTCATATTAGCTGGCTTTCGTTTGTGATTTTGTAACGGGCTAAAGGTAATTATTAATGAATTTCAATGAGGTCTGGCTCAAATTTTGGGCAAACGATTGTGTGAAGACTTTTATTTGTTAGTAACTTGGATCCAATTGGATTTTTCCTGAATTAAATCTTGGGTCATGGCAAAAAATACAAAACCTGGAAACTCAAATTCCAGAAGGAAATTCATCAGGGATATCAGCATCGGAGCAGGGGGATTAATTCTGGCTCCGACACTCTCCGGACTTTCTTCAACGAGATTTATTCGCGATCGAAAAAAATTAGGAGTGGCATTAGTCGGACTTGGTGGATATGCCACATACGAATTAGCACCCGCACTGCTGGAAACTAAAAATTGTTACCTGGCCGGGATTGTTACAGGCACTCCGGCGAAGGAAAAAATTTGGGCAGATAAATACAATATCCCTCAGAAAAATATTTACAATTATCAAAATTTTGATACGATCGCGGATAATAAAGATATTGACATTATTTACGTGGTGCTGCCCGTTTTCATGCATAAAGAATATACAATCCGAGCGGCAAAGGCCGGTAAACATGTGATTTCTGAAAAACCAATGGCAATAAGTGTAAATGATTGCACCGAAATGATAGAAGCCTGCAAGGCAGCCAAAAGAAAATTATCCATTGGTTACAGATTACATTTTGAACCTTTCAATATGGAGATCATGCGACTGGGACAAAATAAAGTGTATGGAAAGGTGAAGAAAATTAATTCAAGTAATGGTTTCGTGTACGGCGGCGATCCCAATGCATGGAGGCTGAAAAAAGCATTGGCAGGAGGCGGTCCGTTAATGGATATGGGCGTGTACGTAATCCAGGGCGCAAGATATGTAACAGGGGAAGAGCCTTTGTTTGTAAAGGCCCGACAGGAAAAAACAAATCCTACTTTGTTCAAAGAAGTTGAAGAAACTGTTTATTGGGATATGGAATTCCCCGGAGGCACCATTGCAAACTGTAAAACCAGTTACAATGAAAATGCGAATTTTATTCATGCTGAAGCAGAACGTGGGTGGTTTGAATTGAGTGAAGCATTCAGGTATGGAGGAATGGTTGGTGCAACAAGCGCCGGCAAAATGAATTTTAATCCCGATGTAAATCAACAGGCCCTGCAAATGGATGACTTTGCGGATTGTATCGTAAATAATAAACAAACGCGTGTTCCGGGTGAAATGGGGAGACTTGATATGAAGGTAGTGGAAGCAATTTACAGGAGTCTTGATACGGGCCAGAAAGAAAAAGTCTAAAATGAAGTTTGTTTTGTTTTGAAATCTTCTTCGGAACTATATTTTGTTGCAATTGTTTTGCCTGATGAACTCGCATTAAGGGTAAGAAATATCCAGGAAGATATCTCAAAGAGATTTCATTCTGAAAGATCTCTTCACTCCCCACCACATATTACCTTACTGCCACCTTTTAATTTTCCAGTAGAATCTAAAGAAAAATTAGAGTCAGCTATTGGAGACTTTGCATCCCAACGGATGAGATTTGAGATCACACTGTCGGGATTTAATTGCTTTAAGAACAGAGCTAAGCCAGTAATTTTTATTCATGTCGATGAAAATTCCGCCCTCTCTCACTTGCAAAAAGACCTTGTGAATGATTTTGAAAGGCTGCAGATAATTCCGGTAGAAGAGTCACGCAGGGATTTTCATCCTCATTGTACCGTTGCATTCCGGGACCTCAGTGCAAAATTCTTTAAGATTGCATGGAATGAATTTAAGGATAAGAGATTTGAAGGCTCATTTTTAGCTAAAGAGATTTGTCTCCTTAAGTCGACTCGTGGATTTTGGATACCTTCATATTTCGCCGGATTCCATCCGGAACCCCAAAAGAATTAAAATATCTGTGAGATTCATTCGTCTACAGGAATAGACTTCAATAAATCACCTCATTAGTCTTCATTTAAAAAGATGGCCAAAAACAGGTATAGCAGCAACGGAAAAATGAAGGAAGAACTTCCTAAAGTCAAAATCTCAAAGAAGAGTTTGAGGGAGGCCCTCGAGATTTTTAGATATGTATTGCCATATAGAGGTCGCTTTATAGCAGGATTATTTTTTATTGCGCTTTCAAGTGCGACGACACTTTCCTATCCTTATCTACTCAAAAAATTAATTGACAGTGCCAATGCTTTCATGAACGGAATCAGCGGTGTAAAGCCGGGAACCATTGCACTTTGGATGCTGGGTATTTTAATGATTCAAACCGTATTTTCTTATCTGCGAGTATATCTTTTTACTTATACAGGAGAACATGCACTGGCCGATTTGAGAAAAGATGTTTACCGGCATTTAATTCAATTGCCGATGGAATTTTTTGTGCAAAAGAGAGTAGGGGAGCTCTCGAGTCGTATTAGCTCCGACCTTTCACAAATCCAGGATGCTGTTACGGTAATGCTAGCCGAAATTTTGCGGGGCATTTTAACCCTGATTATTGGCATTGGATTGATACTTTATATTTCGACAAAACTTACTTTACTGATGCTCTCCATTATTCCCATTATTATTGTGGTTGGCTTCGTGTTTGGAAAAAGAATCAGAAAACTATCGCGTGAATCCCAGGATCAGCTTGCAGATTCGAATATTATCGTTCAGGAAACATTCCAGGGAATCAGTAATGTGAAAGCATTTTCAAATGAATGGTTTGAAATTGACAGGTATTCATCCAGTTTAATGAAAGTGGTGAAACTCGCTGTAAGAAATGGAAAGGTGAGAGGGATTTTTGTTGCCTTTATCGTTTTCAGTTTGTTTGGTTCAATTATTCTCGTGGTTTGGTATGGCGTACAATTGATGCAACAGCATCAGCTATCATTTGGCGCACTTACGGCATTTGTGATCTATACAACATTTGTTGGAGGAAGTATGGCAGGTTTTGCTGATTTATACGGACAACTTCAAAAAACCCTTGGAGCCACTCAAAGAGTGAGAGAATTACTTAAAGAAAATAAAGAATCAGTAAGTATTGCGGATGAAGAAGTGAGAGATGAATTCAAACTTCATGGAAAAGTTGAACTCAGAGATGTTGCGTTTGCGTATCCTTCGCGCAGAGAAATTGGAGTATTAAAAGATGTTTCTATTAAGATAAATCCGGGGGAGCAGGTGGCTTTAGTTGGTCCAAGTGGCGCAGGAAAGTCAACCGTGGCTTCATTATTACTCAGATTTTACGATCCGGATTCGGGTCAGTTACTAATGGATGGAAGAGATGCGAAAGAAATTCCGCTTAGCCAATTGCGCAGGCAAATGGCTGTTGTGCCACAGGATGTGTTGCTGTTTGGCGGAACTATAAAAGAAAATATCGCTTACGGGAAACCGTCAGCTACCATGGAAGAAATTGAATCGGCGGCTCGACAGGCATATGCCCACGAATTCATAGATAGTTTTCCGGAAGGCTATGAAACAATTGTAGGTGAGAGGGGAATTAAACTTTCAGGAGGCCAACGCCAAAGAGTTGCTATCGCAAGGGCCATTTTAAAAGATCCCGTTATCCTTATTTTGGATGAAGCAACCAGTTCACTGGATTCTGCTTCGGAATCCCTTGTTCAGGATGCATTGGAAAACTTAATGAAAAACAGAACCTCGATTATTATTGCACATCGACTTTCAACAATAAGAAATGCCGATAAAATTATAGTCCTGGATAAAGGCATCGTGAAAGAAACGGGCACACACGAAGAATTACTAAACCTGGATGAAGGGCTCTATAGAAATCTTAGCCGCCTGCAATTAGAATGGGAATAAAATTATTTTAAACTACAGGAATTTTCCAGGGACTGCGATATACAGGCAATAAATGTGCATTTGCTGCAGAATTATTTATAAATGATTTTGAATTTTCGTCCCAAACCAGTCTTGAATTTGTTTTCAATGCCAGATTTCCTGCGTGCGCATATAAGGCGACGAGTCTGCCGTTTTCAATCGGACAATTAGGATCTCTTCTCGACTTCATGCATTCAAGAAAATTTTTCATGTGTTCCTCATGATTATCGTGTCCGGGTTGCTTTGGCATTACAGGTACTAATGGCTTTCCATCCTGAATTTCCGGGAACAATTCCCAACCATCGCGATCAATTACGAGTGTTGCTTTATCTCCAATATATGCCAGCCCGTAGGATCTGCCGTATGGTCCGTTTTGAGTTCCCGCTGTGTGTTCCCATGTAATATTGTAATCTTTCATTTGAAAATTCACGCTCATAGTGTCAAAGGTTTCATGAGCGTGATCTGCGAATGAATAATTTCCTCCAACTGCAGAAACTGCGAGTGGAGTATCTTTAATATCTTTAACCCAGAGCGCCATATCCAGCAAGTGAACTCCCCAATCGGTTATTAAGCCACCACCATAATCCCAAAACATTCTCCAGGATCCATGAAACCTGGATTTATTAAAACTTCGTTGAGGAGCGGGGCCAAGCCACATATCAAAATCAACTCCCGCTGGTATTGCTTCATCTGGAACTATCGGTTGACCGATACCGTAATTGAAATTTCCCCAAACATTTACTTTTCTAAGTTTACCAATATTTCCGGTCTTTATAAAATCCATGGCCTGCTTCCAATGGTCTCCGGATCTTTGTTGTTGTCCGACCTGAACAACACGATTATATTTTCTAACAGCTTTTACCATGAGGTCACATTCACCAATGGAATTAGCCAAAGGCTTCTCCACATAAACGTCTTTGCCAGCTTCACAAGCCATAATAGTTTGAAGGCAATGCCAGTGATCAGGTGTGCCAATGATTACTGCATCAATATCTTTTTGATCGAGGAGTTTTCTAAAGTCCTTAAATGCACGCGGACTTTTTCCCTGGATTTTTACCACATCTGCAATTCGTTGTTTTAAGATGGAATCATCAATATCGCAAATAGCAGCGCATTCGACACCAGTTTGCTTCAGGGCGTTTTGCAAATTGCCGAAGCCCATGCTGCGTGCACCAATTAATGCAATATTTATTTTGTCGGATGGTGCAATTGCTTTTTTACTGAAAACTGATGAAGGAATTGTTTGCGAAATACCAAGAGCAAGCGCAGCTTTGGAACTGTTGGCAAGAAATTTTCTACGTGATGCCATATTGAAGATTTCTCGCAAAGTCGCGAAGATTCGCAAAGCCGCAAAGAAAAGTACCTAGTACCTAGTACCCAGACAAAAGATATAGTAAGGAGTATTTAGTATAGAGTACTTAGACAAAAAATATAGTAAGGAGTATTTAGTATGGAGTACTTAGACAAAAATTTTTAGTTCGGGGGGCAAGAAAAAGCCACGCAGGGAGGGCGTGGCTGGGGTCTTGATTTTTGTCAGGGTTCAATAGGGTCCTATCCTTTAAAATTATTTTTTAATGATCTTGAATGATTGATGATAACCCGTTTGGTTATTTTTCAAATCCACGATCAGGAAATTTTGCGAAGTAATTTTTCTGAGATCGATATTGATGATTTGTTCGCCCTGGGTGACCTGGACAGCATTAGCTAATAAAGGGCGGCCATCAAGACTTGCAATTGTGTATGTAAATAAACCAGCAGTTGGACTATTCATTTTCAGGTTCACAAAATCAGTTGCAGGATTTGGATAGCAACTTAGTTCAACTGTAGTTGAATATTTAGGATCGAAGCTCACTGTTTTGATAGAAGAATATTTGAATTCTCCGTCGAGGTCAGTAATTTTTAAGCGATAATAATTGATAGGGCTCAACGGCATGCTATCAGTGTATTTGTAAGAGAAAACTGATGAGTTATCATTGCCTTTGGGAGCGATATTTTTAATTGTATTAAAATGGATTCCATCACCAGATCTTTCCAATGCAATATTTGATACATTCATTTCATGTGTGGTGGTCCAATTTGTTGCAACGTATTGATCTTTTTTAACTGCATCGAAACTTAAAAGATCCAAAGGAAGAACAAGTGCTACACTGGAGATGCTTAAGTTGTCGAGGATCGTGATATTTCTTCCTGTACCATCCATATTATAACCTACAACAACGTTTCCTGAACCTGTCCAATACATTGCGCGTTGTGCAGTACCATTGTAAGTATATTTCAATGCACCATCGAACCAAATTTTTGCAGTACCTGCAGTAGGATCGTATCTAAAATGATATGCATGAAATGTATGATCGTCGGGAATAGCGAATGCGTTACCAGAATTCACTGTTATATATCCACCAGCGCCATCGCTTACACGCAAATTGGCGAACAGGTAACCGCCAAGCATACCAAAGTCAAGACTTGAACCACGGGTAAAAAAACTGGCGTCATTTTCTTCACGGCGGAAGTTCACAAATATGTCGATTCCGGGCACATCAAAGGTTGGTGATCCGGGTATAGTCAGGTTTACGTTTGTGGAAGTTGATCCGGGATTTAATCCATTAGTGCCGCCCATACCGCCTGGTGCAGACAAAGCGGAACCGCTAACTGACGTTGCGTTAGGTCCAACAGACGCCGTTGTGAGCGGGTTGCTGTTCCAGACGAATTGGCTAATCACCTGGCTGCGACTAATGATCGCAGAGATTACTAATACGGTTGTGAGTAAAGCTGTTTTCATACATTTGGATTAAGACATTCTACTTAATACTATTGATATGCCAAATGCATATAGTTTTGGTTTATAATAATTTATGTTCATTTGTCGGAATCAGAATTTCCAGTTCCCGGAGGAATATTCCGGATTTGGGATTGAGTCCCGGATGCCTGAATGGTCCCGAACGGCGTTCTAATTGATCTATGATAATTCGCATATTTCGTCTTATAATTTACATTATGTTAAGTAGCCCACAGGGCTCTACCTGCATTCTAAAAATATTTCTGGCTAGGCTTCTGTTTTTTACCATC
>PSRI01000053.1 GCA_003175935.1 Bacteroidota bacterium | reverse complement strand
TCTTCACTCCTTGCCCTATTAATTATATTCATTTTCACGGGTTATTCCAGTGTTTTATTCTATCAATTGAAAATAAGTTGTATACAAGATTGTTTACATGGTCTTTACCATTTCGCTATAGAACTGGGGACCTTATCCCAAATTTCATATACCGATCCTTTTTCCAAGAAATAGCATTTTGAATGAATGCTTTAAGAGTCTAAAGGGAATAGTATGGTTGGTTGATTTTGTAATAATACATTTATTGGACATCGGGGTTTTATAATGTTTCGGAAAAGGAATCGAAAACATTCAATTTTTAACAAGCACTTGAAAAATAGTGATTGGTCAAATTCATTGCCATCAAACGTTCAAAACGTGGATTTAACCACTGATCTTGCAATAAATGAAAAAATTTTTAAAAAGATCTTTCAAAATTGTTCAGATGTAGTGTTTCGCACAATTCAGATAAGCGGTGAAGCTAAATTTCTTTTGATGTATATCGATGGGTTGAGTGATTCAAAGACTCTTGATCAAGTTTTTTTAAAGCCATTAATGTTTGATGAAAATTCAGATTCATTGAGAAAATTTCCGCAGGTAAAACAAGTTATCGAAGAACAGCTTGCTACGCTAGGAGAAGTTCAAAAGTTTTCTATAATCAAAGAAGTAGTAAACGGAGTTTTAAAAGGCGGGGTGGCCTTTATAGCTGTTGGGGATCTTCATGTTTCAGTAATAAACCTCACAGGATATGAAAAAAGAAGTATTGAAGAACCAGCGGCCGAATCGGTTATCCGCGGACCAAGGGATGGGTTTACAGAAACATTACGAATTAATACGAGTCTTATAAGAAGACGAATCCGAAGTACACAACTCAAAATGGAGTCGATTTCGATAGGTCAATTTTCTCAAACTGATGTTGTTATTTCTTATATAGAGGGAATTGCCCCGGATTCGGTTGTAGAGGAAGTCAGGAAAAGACTTAGCCGTATCAAAATTGATGGGGTCTTAGAATCAAGTTATATTGAAGAGTTTATTGAGGATTTTACCTGGTCCCCATTCCCCCAAATCCAAAACAGTGAACGCCCCGATATAGTATGTTCCAGTTTGTTAGAAGGAAAAGTGGCAATTTTCATTGATAATACCCCGTTTGTGTTGGTCGTTCCAATGACATTCTGGAGTGCTTTACAAGCAGCAGATGATTATTACGAAAGGTCTGTATATACTACTTTCATTCGGTTCATTCGTTACGGATTATTTAATATTGCACTACTTTTTCCGTCTCTGTATGTAGCCATTACCACATTTCATCCGCAGCTAATACCTACAGTTTTGCTCATAAGTGTTGCGGCTGCAAGGGAAGGAGTCCCATTTCCAACTGTCATTGAGACATTGATGATGGAATTTATGTTTGAGGGTCTCCGCGAAGCCGGAATTCGTTTACCAAAGCCCGTTGGTTCTGCTGTTAGTATTGTGGGGGCGCTTGTTATTGGGCAAGCCGCTGTACAGGCTGGGATTGTATCAGCCCCTGTCGTAATTGTTGTAGCCACTACTGGTATTGCATCGTTTGCAATACCACGATACAATCTGGGGACCTCTTACCGAATTCTTCGTTTTCCGATGTTGATTTTGGCTGGTTTACTAGGCTTATATGGAATCGTAATAGGTGTTTTTTTCATTATCGTACATTTGCTTAAACTCCGTTCGTTTGGAGTTCCATATATGACTCCCGTTGCACCACTTATTCTGAAAAACTTGAAAGATGTATTTATACGTGTACCTAGATGGATCATGATCAATCGGCCAGCATTTATCTCTGGAGCAAATAAAACGCGTGTTCAAGAAGGCCAACAGCCAAACCCACAAAGAGGGAGAGGAGACGAATGAAAAAGAAACCAATGATGTTTTTCATTTTCGTTCTATCCATGTTCTTACTTACCGGTTGTTGGGATAGTATGGAGCTAAACGATCGTGCAATTGAACTCGCTTGGGGGATCGATAAGGATAAGAATGGTTCGATCAAGATAAGCACACAGGTTATCATACCCTCCAATATCGGCGGAGGTGAGGGAAATGGCGTAAGTGGAGGGAGTAAAGGCAAATCCTTTTTTGTCGAAACGGGCATTGGAAAGGATACCCTCGAAGCGGTCGATAAAATGCAAACAAAGCTTTCCCGACAAATATTTCGCGGCCAGCGTCGGATCATCTTAATTGGGGAATCAATGGGCAGAAAAGGAATAAAAGATATATTAGATACGTATACTCGGGACCCGAGCATTAATTTACTCACTGATATTTTTATTGTAAAAGGAGGAACTGCCCAGGATTTTCTCAAAACAACATACCCTTTAGAGAATATACCTGCCATAGGAGCTATAAAAGAATATAACCAAATAGGGTCACAAAAAACAGTTTCATTTTTAAACTTTTTACTCGCAGCAAATAGTGAGGGTAACTGCCCAATTATGCCTTCCATTGTATTTGGATCAACTCCCTCTTCAACAGGAGGAACGAGTGGTGGAAAACCATCCGATTCGAACGGATTTCGGATTGGCGGGATTGGTATTTTTAATAAAAACTTGAAATTAATTGGATTTTTAAACGTAAAAGATTCAAAAACATTACGCTGGGTAACTGGTAAACTAAAAAACATTGCCATTACATCACGTGTACCAAACGAAAAAGGTTACCTCAGTTTGGATGTAAACAAATTGGAAAGCAAGATTCAACCGGTCATGCAAAGACAAAAAATAAAAATTCTTGTCACATTATCTGGGCAAGGAGCGATTCGTGAGAATAACACTGGTATAGATCTTACTGAGTTTAAAAATATTGCTATTGTTCAAAAAGTAATAAATAGAGAAGTTGAAAAAAATGTACTAAAAACGATTACGAAAATTCAAAAAAATTATGGGAAGGATGTTTTTGAGTTTAGTGACGCAATTCAAAGGAAAGACCTAAATCGTTGGAAGTCCTTAAAGAAAAATTGGGACAATGAGTTTCCGAAAGTGGAGGTTTCTGTAAAAGCAAACTTGACTATTCGACGTATTGGCGTAACAGGGAGATCGTTAGTTGAACTAAAGTGATCAAGTAAAAATGGGTTTTACACCTGTTTTGTTCGATACGATACTTAAGCCTCAACCAATTTTATTAGATTTAAACACCTTTTGCCTTAACAAGGTGACGATCAATAATATGGCAGGCAAGACCAAAAACATTGGCACCCATATATAAGGTACTAAGATTTTCATATGGTGATAGTAGATGTGCTCAGTGATATTTTTTGACATTGTCATTCCCAGGAACAGGGCAAAGGCACATGCTGGGATAATAAGTGCACGATAATCTCTCATACCAGTCAATTGCTGGATCCCTTTTAAAGCTGCGAGCATATTAATCAAACTTTTCATTAATGCTGTCATAAAAAAGTATAGAATACCAAAGATTTGCAAGTTTTGAATGAAATTTCTGATGTTAACTGTACTTAATAAGGTGTAAAGCGGGTAGAGAAAACGTGAGAACATACTTCCGAATACTGAAATGGCGAGGATATCCCAGCAGGCTATCATACTTCCAGACAATATCGTAGCAAGAATACTTACCTTTAAAACTTTTTTTGGTTGGTCTGTTTCCCACCAAAACATGGCAAGTACGATTGTTTCTCCAAAAGGTTGGGTTACACCGCCGGGGTATGCAATGTTCCAGATAGGCTTCCATCCATTTTCTAAAACTGGACGTAAATTATTTATGTGCATAACATCGGAGCTAAAAAGGAAGATGATTTGGATCCCGAACATTAGTAAAACAATGGGAAAGATCATTTCTCCTAATCGGGAAATAATCTCAATATCGCCATATATGCAATAGGCAATGATGATGGTAAATATCCCAATAATGACGATAAGTGGTGTGTTGAATAAAATGGTTGTTGAAATCATATCGCGAATATCCGCCAGAATTCGCGCAACCGTATATAAAAATAAACAAGGATATAAAAATGCCATAGGGATCCCAATCCAACGTCCAAATTGAGCTGGAAACCACTGCACAAGCGTTAACCCAGGATTTAAGCGCATTAAAGTTATGTATAAAAGAATAACGAATAATCCTAAAACCAAGGAAACGAGTTGTCCAATCCACGCATCTCGGCCAGCCTCTGCTCCAAAGCCAAATATAACGGTAGTCCCTAATTGAAATATAAAAGTGATGGTGAATAATTGATATGTTGAAATTTTATGCATATTCTTCATCCTTGAATTTGGGGAATTTTACAATAAAAAAATGTTAAAGTAATTGGAAGTGTTTTTATATAGAGCTCTAGTATCTGTCGGAGTTCAAGTGCACTCGTTGCTTATTATAACCACACGTGTAAGACAGTAAACTCCTCCAGTCAGAAATGCCGCTCAATTTTGAGACAGCAGTCAGTCCGAAGATGCCGAGACTTCGGACAAAGCCAAAGTAATTTAGCTTTCTCCTGTCCGAAATTTGAAATTAGATTTATATTTTTTTGAAATTTCAATAGGTATTTATCATTACCAAAGAAAATAGAAATACAAGCCTCATAGAATGCATATATTTTGAACAAAATCGTTTGAAAAATTACGAAATCACTTATGTAAATTTAATATGATTGTCGTTCTTTGAAACTGCCAGAAAATGAGTACAAGCTTTTGAGTAATGTAATCAAAAACTTAGCAAAGGCAAAAAAAGGATTGCTTCTTTCGGGAAAATGGATTTAATTATTTATGGCTCAATAGAAGAGGGGATATAAAAAGATGGATAAGAATCAAGGACCACTTTCATGGTTGAAACACCTCTTAAATGCTGATGGCAAGACGGACAAAAAAACAAGCAAATATCGCTTGATGTTTCTTGTATTGTGTATTGGGGCTGCTTGTATGTTGGCGGGAAATATCTTATTCAAAACAAACTCATCAGTCACTGCTGTTTTGACGAGTAACAGCAAATCATCTAATTCAAATGATGTTTCGGCACTCGGACTTAACAAAAGCTCTGTGAACCATTCGATCTTAGATGAGGAAAAACAATATGAAGACGAGCTGAAGGCTTCGATAGAAGATATGTTGGGGGTAACAGAAGTAAGAGTACTTGTTGAACTTGATTCCTCTGATCAACAAATTCTCGAAACCAACAAATCTAGTCAAACACAAACAACCGAAGAATCAGATAAAAGCGGCGGTCATCGGACAATTCAAAGTACCTCAACAAATGAACAAGCTGTTATCAATAGTGGAAATAATCAAAGGCCGATTGTAGTGCAGACTAAAAAGCCGATCATTCGAGGTGTGCTTGTTGTCGCTAAAGGGGCTGAAAATATTGAAGTGAAAAAGTCAATTGTTGATGCTGTTACGAGGGCATTAGATGTCCCTAGCTTCCGAGTTGCTGTAGAACCTAGAAAATGAATCTAAAGTTTCACAAATGATCATAATATTTTGTAAGCTAAAAGTAGAAAATACCTTTACATTCATTTTTTGCGAATGCCCTAGAGAAACGAATTAGACAGCGATCTCGAGGGCTCTTCTTTTAATGCTAGTATGATATTCGGATTAGAGGAGATAGAATTGAAGAAAGAAGTCGATCGATTACTATAAACCGAACATCAATAATATAGTAAGGTCTGATAAAGAGGGGTAATTCAATATTTCCAGTAAAAAACTAATGACAAGTGGAAGCGTTTACATTATGCTAAATATAAGAAATAGGAGAGGGGATAAAACAATGGAACTTTTATTTCAACAATGTGAACATAATCAGTCAGAAGAGCCTTGTGAAA
>PSRI01000014.1 GCA_003175935.1 Bacteroidota bacterium | reverse complement strand
TCGCAAAAAAAGATTTAGTATTGGAGTTGCAGATTTTCCGAGCTCCCCACCAGTGGAGCGAGTGGCTCCGGATTACCAACGAATATAATTTTGAGAGCTATATCCTTATGTTTGAACTCCCACAATTCGCGACTAAATTGGTCACTTTACAATTAACATAACACTAGGTACTAAGTACTAAGTACCAAAAGTTTTTAGGCATGAAACCTAAAGCGACGTTAAACTCTCCTCAATCACCTTGATTTTGGCTTCGGCATCGGCCTTTTTCTTACGCTCAAGTTCTACAACGTCCGCTTTTGCATTCTGCACGAATCGTTCATTGCTTAATTTCTTTTCAACGGATACTAAAAATCCTTTGAGGTAATCAAGCTCTTTCAACAATTCGGATTTTTGATTACCTGCATCAACCAGGTTGTCGGCGGAAACATAAAATTTATCTTTTCCGAAAACCACAGCAATTGAATTGCCAGGCGTATCACTACTAAAGGCGACTTCTGCTGCATTGACCTGCTTCGCAATGATGCCGGTAATTGCCTGATAAGATTTTGGCCTCTCCGTTTGTATAAAAAGCTGAATAGCCTCCTTAGGCTTCAAATTAAATTTATTTCGGGTATCCCTGATCGTTGTAATTGCATTCTTGAGCAGCTCGCCAGACTCTAATATCTGGGCATCTGCCTTCGCTATTTGACCATATTGTCGAACACAAAGGTCATCTGCTCTTTTGGCAAGAAGATGATAAATCTCTTCAGTAACAAAAGGCATAAATGGATGTAGTAAATGCATTAATTCTGTGAAATAAGAAATAGTTTGCTCATATACCTTTTGAGGAATGGCCTGTTCAAAGCCTGGTTTAACCCATTCCAAATACCAGCTGCAGAAATCATCCCAGATTAATGAATAGATTGACTTTAATGCTTCGCTTAATCTGAATTGTTTTAAAAGCTCATCCACTTCTGCCCTGATTTCGTTCAATCTGTTTCCAAACCATTCAATGGCGAATGTTTCATTTGTTGCATTGGCATTTTCATCCACACGTTGTGCCCACATTTTTACGAGCTTCAAAGCGTTCCAGATTTTGTTATTGAAATTTCTCCCCTGTTCCAGGGTGGCTTCATCAAATAACAAATCATTTCCGGCAGGTGATGAAATCATGATGCCGAATCTTACAGCATCAGCTCCATATTTCTCAATCAGGTTTAATAGATCCGGAGAATTGCCCAGGGTTTTACTCATTTTTCTACCCTGGTTATCTCTCACCATTCCGGTGAAATAAACATCTTTAAAAGGAATTTCTTTTTCGTATTCCATTCCTGCCATAACCATTCTCGAAACCCAGAAGAAAATAATATCCTGGCCGGTTACAAGGACAGAAGTAGGATAATAATATTTAAGTTCGTGATTCCCGGGATTCGTAATTCCATGAAATACCTGCATGGGCCATAGCCAGGAAGAGAACCAGGTGTCAAGCACATCGTGATCTCTTGTCAAACTCACAACTGCCCCGCCAGAATTTTTTTCTGCTAATTTTTGTGCTTCCTCGGGAGTCTCTGCCACATAGCAATTTCCACTTTGATCATAGTACGCGGGAATTTGCTGTCCCCACCAAAGTTGTCGGCTGATGCACCAGTCCTTGACATTTTCCAGCCAGTATTTGTACGTGGCCATGAACTTTTCAGCCGGATGTATGGATATTTCTCCCGTCACAACAGTTTTCAATGCCGGTCCTGCCAATTCTTTCATTTTTACAAACCACTGGGTAGAAATTTTAGGTTCTACAACAGAACCTGTGCGCTGACTATAACCCAATCTAGTTTGATAGTCTTCTTCCTTTTCAATGAAACCTTCTTCCTTAAGTTTCTTTATGATTTTTTTACGGGCAACAAAGCGATCATCACCCACAAATATTTGCGCAGCTTCACTTAAAGTACCATCCTCATTGAGTGTATCCACCACCTCGAGGTTATGCTTTAACCCAAGGTTGTAGTCGTTAATGTCGTGTGCAGGTGTAACTTTCAAAGCTCCTGTTCCAAATGCAGGATCCACGTATTCGTCAAATATGATTGGTACTTTTTTATTGATCAGCGGAATGATAGCAGATTTTCCTTTGAGGTGACTGTATCTTTTATCATTTGGATTTACACAGACAGCGGTATCGCCCATGATTGTTTCCGGGCGTTGAGTTGCAATAATGATCTCACTATTTGGTTCGTCTGCAATTTTATATTTGATATAGTAAAGCTTTCCTACACCTTCTTTATATTCTACCTCTTCATCACTGAGGGCAGTTTTTGCAGAGGGATCCCAATGAATCATTCTTGCGCCGCGATAAATCCATCCCTTCTTATATAAATCAACAAAAACCTTTATTACTGCCTTGTAATAGTCTTCGTCCATAGTGAAAGCTACACGGCTCCAGTCCACACTACATCCCAGTTTCGCAATCTGATGGTAGATAATATTTCCGTATTTCTCTTTCCATTCGTAGGCATATTTTAAAAACGCTTCCCTGGTGAGCTGATTTTTTTCAATCCCGTGTTCTTTCAGCATCTGTACCACTTTAGCTTCAGTTGCAATGGATGCATGATCGCTGCCGGGGACCCAGCAGGCATTATATCCACTCATACGGGCTCTTCTCACAAGAATATCCTGTACGGTTTCATTGAGGGTATGCCCCATATGAAGAACACCGGTTACATTAGGGGGTGGAATGACAACGGTAAATGGCTTACGTGAATCAGGGGTGCTTTCAAAATATTTTTTTTCAGACCAATGGCGCGACCATTTGTCTTCAACCAGCTCGGGGATATAGTTTTTAGATAATTCCATAGAAAACTCCACTTTATGTTACCCTTTTTTACGGTTTGCAAAGGTAAAAAACCGCGGCTTCATGAACGAAAAATCTTAAATTAGTTATCTATTCGCTGGCAGTTATGGATGGTGAATTTCTTAGATATTTTAGAATAAAGGCAGGGCTCTCATTGGCTTTGATTCTCCTTTTGCCCCTGTTTGCACGACTTCAGGTTGTAAAGCCGGCAGATTCTCTTCTCATTCAGGATACTGCACAAAGAAATGCCGTTAAGGGTACCATAAAGACCTCCGATACTTCAGTTTCAAACCTTATTCAAAGGGTTGAACAATTTACCCTCACTATTAACCAGTATAACTACACCTTAAAAAGAGGCTTCGATACCAGTATGATCGAAGATCGCCTTCCCGAAATTGTTGAGGATATTCAAATCATCCAAAGAGATTTGAAAACCTATGGTAAACGGGTGAATCTTCGAAGCCTTCACGTGAATCAGGTTATCCTCACCCAGATGGAAAAGAAGCTTAAGGAATGGCAGGGCATCTTGTTTCGGTATTATAATCAGCTGGTAACAATGAATATTGAGCTGGGCGGAATGCGATACGATTCCGTATTGCGAAACCTCCCTGATGATTCTACACTGAAGGCCCTGTATTTTATGCAGCTAAAAGAACTGGGCAAAAAATGGCAGCTTGCGGATAGTGTAAACAAAATAAATCTAAAAGCAATCGGATTATTGCAAAACCGTGTTGCCAGTTATTATCTACTTTCCAACGAAATTCTTCAGGAAATCAGTTTCAGAATAAAAGTGTTTGGAAAAGATATATTTCGTAACAATGATGGATCACTCTGGGATAAAAGCTTAGTAAATAATTCTACCGACTTTTGGAAAATAGTTCAAAACTCAATTAGAAGTCTCGGTGACGTTTTGAAATATTATATACCACTAAGCTGGGAGACACGCATCCTGAACATTGCAATTTTCCTGGCATTTTTTGTTTGGATAACCTACACGATTAACTATATCAAAAAACGAAATCAGAACGCATCTAAAATACTTGAATACGCCAATTTTATTCCGAAATATCCAATCGTTTGCTCGCTGGTATTTATTCTTACACTGGCACCTTTTATGTATCTGAACCCTCCGGCAGCATACATGGTTTTGCAGGCTTTCCTGCTTTTTATTTTACTGACGCAATTGTTATGGCTGGACTGGCCCAAACAACAAAGACCTTATTGGGTTTGCTTTGGCATTCTATATCTCATTGGAAATTCGTGTAATCTTCTTGTGGAGGATACATACCAGGAAAGATGGATCATTTTCCTTCTTGCAATTGCTACACTTGGTCTCGCGCTTAGCTTTTTCAGGGCTTCAAAGAATTTTAATGTCAGGTATCCCAACCTCACAAAGTTTCAAATGTACCTGGTGATTATCTTGAATACAGGTTCTATCCTTGCGAATTTTTTTGGAAGGTTCTCCCTTGCAAAAATGCTCAATACTTCCAGTATTTATTCTCTTTTCCTGGCAATCGACCTGACAGTTTTTGTAGAAATTATTATGGATGCAATCTATTTGCAATCCGAAACATTACCTACAAATAAGGGTACCAGTTTCTATTTTAATTATGACCAGGTAAGAAAGAGATTGAGGCGAACATTAATGCTTATTGCAGGAGGATTCTGGGTAGTTGGCTTCTCCAAAGTGATGAATTTCTACGACTACTTTTATGATTGGGCCGTGGAATTCTTAAGGGCAGAAAGGAAAATAGGACACAATACTTTTACGTTTAGCAGTGTTTTGGTTTTCATTATTGTCGTTTATATATCTGTATTATTAACAAGGTTAATTTCTTTCTTTTTTTCCGATGTTCCCCAGGCTGGTGGCGTAAAGAAAAATAAACTGGGTAGCTATATGCTGATTGTGAAAATTGCCATATTCACTATCGGATTACTAATTGCATTTGCTGCTTCCGGAATTCCTACAGATAAGTTGGCGATCGTAATTGGCGCACTGGGTGTAGGTATTGGATTTGGATTGCAAACTGTGGTAAACAACCTGGTTTCAGGAATCATTCTTGCATTTGAAAAGCCAATTCAGATAGGAGACATAATAGAAGTTGGAAATCGACAGGGAGTTGTAAAAGAAATCGGTATCAGAGCGAGCAAAATTGCAACGTATGATGGATCAGATGTAATCATTCCAAATGGCGACTTATTGTCACAACATCTGGTGAACTGGACACTCAATAACAGCAACAGACGCGTGGAAATCCATGTTGGCGTATCTTATTCGAGTGACCAGGTTAAGGCTCGAAGAATAATTCAGGATTCAATTAAAGGCAAAAAGGACGTTATGCAAACTCCTTTACCAGTGATCCTGGTAAATAATTTCGCGGAGAGTTCTGTTGAGTATAAGATTCAATTCTGGACTTCAGATATCAATAATGCCAGTCAGTTGCGAAGCGATGTGATGGATGATATTTACAAAGGATTTAAGGCAGAGAAAATTGATATCCCATTCCCACAAAGAGATTTGCACATCAAATCAGTTGAAATAAGTAGTATAAAAGATTTGAAAAACGAAAAGGCGGGGAAATTGTCGGGAGAAAATATTCCCCCGGAATCAAATTCGTAATTCCGGGGAAATTTTGTGGTTCATGAGGTGAGTACAATTAATACCATCCAATAAAATTTACAACAGCGATGGTTGTATAAATCAAGATCACAATCATGGCAATTTTAGCTCCCTCTGTAACGTGTAATGCATTAAAAAGCTTCATGGTAGATGATTTTTAAATTTAAAAAATCAGGACCGGATCTAAAGCTTTTTCAAAGGAGAATTGGTAACGATAGTAACTATAGAGAATCTTTAGTAATCTTAATTAAACAGTGGTTAATCAGGGTATCCACTGGACTCATTTGGAGATGTGACTGTGGAAAAGGAAATTGGTTTAAGGATTAGAATACTCAATATTACTGCCTGCCGGCGAAATTTCATTGTATTCATTAATAAATTGCCAAGATTTTGATTTAAGATAATTTTGTAGAAGTTTATGAAGTACGCGATAGTAGATATTGAAACCACAGGTGGCTATGCTTCATCTCACGGGATCACTGAAATAGCAATTTTTGTTCATGACGGAGAGAAAATCTTAGAGCGTTTTGAAACTCTCGTCAACCCTGGTATGGAGATACCATATTATATCCAGGTGATGACCGGAATTACCAATGAAATGGTTTCAGATGCTCCAAAATTTGGAGAAGTTGCTGAATTGGTATTCGACAAATTGAAAGACAAAGTGTTCGTTGCACATAATGTTAATTTCGATTACTCTTTCCTAAAACATCATTTTCTTGAAACTGGCCATGAATTTTTTGCGAAGAAATTGTGCACAGTAAGGCTCACCAGAAAAGTATTTCCCAATCTTGCATCCTATAGCCTTGGAAATATTTGTCGATCACTCCAGATTCAAATTGAAAACCGGCATCGTGCCGGAGGCGATGCAGCAGCCACTGTAAAATTGTTTGAGCTTTTGCTTAATAACAATGCCCAGCCTCATATTGAGCAATTCCTAAAAAAAACTTCCAGGGAACAATCCCTTCCTATTCATTTGCCTCGGGAGCAGGTTGAACAACTCCCCGGTAAGCCGGGCGTATATTATTTCCGGGATCAAAAAGGGAAAATAATTTATGTAGGTAAGGCGAAGAACCTGAGGCACCGGGTAAGCAGTCATTTTACACATAATGGTTCGGGCCGGCAAAGGCAGGAATTTCTTCGCAATGTTTATCAAATCAATTTCCAGGTATGTGGTTCAGAATTGATGGCCGCAGTTTTGGAAGACAATGAGATTAAAAAGCATTGGCCCAAGTATAATACAAGTCAAAAGCGTCTGGAATTTCAATACGGACTCTATCGATTCGAAGACCGCAGAGGTTACATTCGGCTGGCCATTGAAAGAAAACGAAAACATCTTCAACCAGTGTATACTTTCGGTATGCTTTGGGAGGGTTACCGATTGCTATGGAATATGATTGAAAAACATCAGCTATCACCCGAACTTTGCTTTGTAGAAAAGAATGCAAAAACAGTTCTGCCACAGATAACCGTGGAAGAACCGATAGAGTATAATCGTAAAGTTGCAACAGCACTTGAGGTTTTCGAAAAGGAATTGCCCAGTTTTGCAATCATGGATCAGGGACGGGATGAAGGAGAAAGGAGTTGCTTACTGATAGAAAAGGGAAAATTTTTTGGGATGGGTTACATTCCAACCGACATTCAGATCATGGACCTTGATACTTTAAAAGAATTTTTAACGCCTTACTCTGACAATGATTATATCCGTGGGCTGATTTATCGGCATGCTGAGAATTATCCACAGCTTCGGGTGCCTCTTAGTTAATCCCAACAAAATTTCCAAGTTTTTATTTTAATCAACTGACTTAGATTAGCGCCCCTAAAATCAAATTTCATAAGCCTAATGATTTTGATTTAAGTAAGCTTATCAATGACGAATAAAAGATAAAAGCATCATGCAGGAATTTGCACCAGACATTGCGGGCAGGTTAAATATTCAAACCAAACAGGCCATTGCTGTATTAGATTTATTAGAAGAAGGATCTACCATACCTTTTATAGCGCGGTATCGAAAGGATAGAACGGGGGCACTGGATGAAGTTTTGATTCAAAAAATTCAGGACGAAGCAAAATCTCTGAAAGAATTTAAAGAAAGAAAGGAATTCATCTCGAAGACTATTACGGATCAGGGTAAAATGACCGAAAGCCTGACGGCAAAAATAAATAAGGCGACGACGCTTGCGGAGTTGGAAGATATTTACCTGCCATATAAGCCCAAACGAAAAACAAAGGCACAAACAGCTCGTGAGAATGGTCTGGAACCTCTTGCACAAATGATTTTTGAGCAAAAGAATTTTGATCTCGTATCCGAAGCTTCAAAATATGTGAACGAAAAAGTGAAAACTTCCGAAGAGGCACTTCAGGGAAGTCGGGATATCATTGCGGAATTGATCAGTGAAGATGCAAACCTACGTGCATCCCTTCGTAAATTATTTGAAACAAAAGCCAACCTCATTAGCAAACTGGTTCCGGCTAAAGAAAGCGAAGGTGCTAAATTCAAAGACTATTTTGAATATTCCGAACAGGTTTCCAAGGTGCCATCACATCGCGCTCTTGCAGTATTGCGAGGTTTTGTAGAGGGTGTTTTAAGAATATCTATTGAACCCGAGGAAGAACTGGCTATAGAACTAATGGAAAGAGCTTTTCTGAAATCAAAAAATAGCGCGGGAGAACAGGTTCAAAAAGCCATTAAGGATTCTTACAAAAGGTTGTTGCAGCCCGGACTTGAATCGGAGTTCAGGGCAGATTTGAAACAGAGATCGGATGAAGAAGCGATTAATGTTTTTGCAGAAAACCTTCGACAACTACTGTTGAGTTCTCCTTTAGGAAATAAGCGTGTTTTGGCTATTGATCCGGGTTACAGAACGGGTTGTAAAACGGTTTGTCTCGATGAGAAAGGCGATCTGATTTTTACAA
>PSRI01000194.1 GCA_003175935.1 Bacteroidota bacterium | reverse complement strand
GATGAGCCCTCGATGAGTTGCTATGCATATAAAGAAGACACAAAAAGGTTCACCAATATTTTCAATCGTACAGTGGAAACCATTGTGGGCAATTGCAGACTCTCCACACATTTGTGTTTTGGAAATTTTAAGGGAAGACCCGTTGGATTTAGAAGTATAAAACCTATGTTGCCTGATTTTCTTGAATTAAAAGTTGATGAGATTCATATTGAAATGGCAAACCGCGAATTTAGTGAGCTTGAACTCCTGCAACCTTTTGCAGAGAAAATGGATGTTGCTGTAGGTATTATTGATGTAAAAAATTATTACGTGGAGACTGTTGACGATGTGGCAGAAAGGATTAAGCGTTGCCTCAAATATGTTCCCGCAAATAAGTTGGCAGTTGCACCAGATTGTGGATTGAGTCAGACAGCCAGGTGGGCAGCCAGACAAAAACTGATCAATATGGTGAAAGGAGCAAAAAAAGTGCGTGAAGAACTGGGTTTGAAATAAATGATAGAGATGTCACTTATCCCCGCAATTAAAAAGGATGAAGCACTCATTAATGAAGTGCAGGAATTTTCAACCGATCATAATAATTTTCATTTGTGGTGGTTGGGACAAAGTGGATACCTTCTTTTATGGAACGGTAAAAAAATTTTAATCGACCCATACCTCAGTGATTCGCTTACTAAAAAATATGCAGTGAGTGACAAACCTCACACCAGAATGAGCGAAAGAGTCGTTGCGCCCGAATTATTTTTTGACATAACCGCGGTTAGCTCAAGTCATAATCACACGGATCATCTGGATGCAGAAACGCTTATTCCTATTATTCAAAACAACCCAAAAATCAGGTTCATCATTCCTGAAGCAAATCGAACTTTCGTAGCTGATCGTGTGAAAATTCCTGTAGATTTTGCGGTTGGACTCAATGATAATTCCAGCTATTCATTTGAAGGTTTCACATTTCATGGCGTTCCTGCTGCTCACAATTCAATTGAGAGGGATGAAAAAAATAATTGCAGGTTCATGGGATATATTATTGAATTTGGAAGATGGAAAATATATCACAGTGGTGATACTCTTTGGTTTGATGGAATGGAAGAGATTTTGAGGCCATTTCAAGTTGATTTGGCTTTATTGCCAATCAATGGAAACGAACCGTCCCGCGGAGTTGCAGGCAATTTAGATTGCAGGGAAGCCGCGAGGTTGGCTAAAGAAATCCACGCAGGATTGGTGATACCCTGTCATTATGATATGTTTACTTTCAACACTGCAGATCCATATATTTTTGCTCAAATCGCAGATCGAATTCAGCAACCTTATAAAATTTTGAAACCTGGGGAACATTGGAGCAGTGAGGAATTGAAATCTTAAAAGACTTCCCCAAGATTCACAAAAAGTCCTCGTGAACCCTGTGTTCCAAATCCATAATCGATGGCAATGTTGGAACGAGAATTTTTATTGAGTTGAATTCGTAGTCCGACACCAGCGCCCGGAGCGATTACTGTGAACTTATCAGAGGGCCAGTCATTCACTGTTTGGGCGTTTCCAAATATTGTTGCTCCAATTAGTCCATTACGCGTTATTCCAAATCGATATTCGCCTTCCAAATACAAAAAAGTTTTCCCTCTATATCTTCCCTGGATATATCCCCTGCCCGTGTTGTTGTACCCATCCCAGCCAGTGCTTGGAAGATCGAGGTATGGAGGATCTCCACTGATCGTAATCCAGTTGTAGCTCCAAAATGCCAGGACATGTCTCTGGTTCGATGACAATGAAAAATATTTGCGGAACTCTGCCAATAAAGTTTGATAAGCATTGTCGCTACCCAGCTCAATAAAATTCGCCCGGTAAGTTAGATTTGCATACAGACCTTGAGTAGCATTGATGGGATTTCGCCTGTTGTCGAAAAGTAAATTAAAAGTGAGGCCCGAAGACACCGAATGATCATGCAATCCGTATTTCTGAAAATCAGTCGGTCTCGAGGGATCTAATTCTTCTTCTATGTTCCAATGATAGTCCAGGCTATACCCTATGCCGGCATAAACATTTTTTGCGATAGCACGAAGCACAGATTCGTAAAACCTAACATAAGTATAGTCAACTGTGTATCCACTGTCAATATCACTATGTCCACCCAAACCATAAGTAATAGCCGGATATTTCATCAATCTCCAATCCCCCACCAGTTTAAATTTATTGTCGCGGGTCCAGATATTAGACTGCACCTGCAGTATCGTTTGCTTGTGGGAGGTGTAAGAGATATTACCGAGAATAGTTGAAAGGTTGGGCTGTTTGGACTTATTATTTTGAAAGATAACATTTGCAGAAATGATTGCAGCTAAACCTGTCGATAACGTATAGCCGACAGCAGGCAAAACACTAAAATGAGGCTTCGAATAGTCGACAACAGCAGCCTCCGGCTTTCTGGGTTGATTAGGATGAAATAAGTGATGGATGACATCAACCATATCAAGTTCCTGCGAAGGAGAAATGGTATCAGTACCTGAATTTGCATTAGAGTTAGATAATCTGACAGCGGCTGTATCGGCCTGCCTACCACTTTGTGCAAATAAGCTGCATGTTCCGCAAGCAAGTATTAGTAATATAAATATGCGATTCAAAGCTAATTTTCTGAATGATGCTAAAGTATATCCAAAATGACCGGGCTGAATTGATATTCAAATCTAAACGATTCAATTTATTCAGCAAGAATATGGGCTTCTTAAATTCCTGTCAAATTCGATTTGTGAAAGCTCCATTGCCTAAATTTGGGCGTGAAAGTTTTAATGCTGATGATAATTTCCGGTTCGTTCTTTTTTAGGATCTACCCCCGGTCCGAAATACATAGATATCAACTCAGCGGTTTTGCTCAGGGTACCAGCTGGTCGCTCATTTATTATGCCTCAGACAGCAGCATTCACCAAAGGGAAGTGGATAGCATTCTGATTAGTTTAGATAGTAGTCTTTCAATTTACAAACCATATTCGGAAATCAGTCGATTTAATAAATCCGGCAAAGGAATTCTCCTTGGAACACATCTAAATAATGTTGTAAAAAAATCTTTGGACACTTATCAAAAATCGGGTGGGTTGTTTGATATAACAGTTCAGCCACTGGTTGAAGCCTGGGGGTTCAGTGCGAAAAAAATCCTGAGTCTGCCAGATTCCAGTCAAATAAAGGGTTTGCTGGGTTGTGTTGGGTCTCAAAGAATCGCAATTCAGGGAAGATATTTGAAAAAAGAAAAAGCCTGTGTGAAAATTGATGTGGATGGAATCGCCCAGGGATATTCAGTAGATGTGATTTCAAATTTCATCGAATCAAAAAAAATAATGAATTACCTGGTTGAGCTGGGTGGAGAGATCAGGGTGAAAGGAAGAAAAGTTCCCGGAACTGAGAAAATGAAAATCGGCATTGAAGCTCCCGGAGATTATGATATGAATCCGACAGTGGTGCAAAAAATAATCTATGCAGATGAAGGCGGAATCACCACTTCAGGGAGCTTTAGAAAATATTTTGAAAGTGAGGGCAAAAAATTCAGTCATAATATCGATCCGAAGACAGGCTTCCCAACGCAGAATGAAGTGATCAGTGTAACAGTTTATGCGCCAGATGCCATAACTGCTGACGCTTACGACAATGTATTTATGGCAATGGGCATTAAGAAATCATTTCAATTTTTAGAAAAAAGAAAAGATTTAGCGGCCTATTTTATTTACAGAAATGAAAAAGGAGGAATTTCTGATACTGCATCCGATGGTTTCAACAAACTTTTTCAGCCCTGATTACTTATCTTTAATCCACAATGAATATCCTCCTGAAGGAGTTCTCAGCTTCGCGTAGCCCGGAGTAAAATATATTTCCGTCATTGATACCTCTAAAATATTTACTGATATGAACAAAGGGAAATTCCTCTTCATTTTTGCTTTTGCCTGTATGATTTATTCTGAAACATTTGCACAAAATGCAGGTTGGACCAGTCTGTTTAATGGCAAGGATCTCACCGGTTGGAAAAAAATAGTTGGCAACGCTGATTATAAAGTTGAAAATGGAAGCATCGTAGGATATACGGTACCATCATCACCAAATAGTTTTCTCATTACCGATAAGGAATACGGAGATTTTGTTTTGGAACTGGAGGTGATGATTCCTGACACTACTTCAAATTCAGGTATACAATTCAGGAGCCATTATGATCCAAATGGAAATGGTGGAAAAGGAAAAGTTTACGGGTACCAGTTTGAATTGGATCCTTCATCCAGGAAATGGACCGGCGGTATTTATGATGAGGGCCGGAGAGATTGGCTCTATCCCCTTGGATTAAATGCAGGTGCCCAGTCAGCGTTTAAACTGGGGGTATTCAATAAAATTAAATTGGAATGTATAGGGCACACTTTGAAGACCTGGGTGAATGGTGTTCCATCAGCAATTGTGGAAGATACTGTAGATGCAAAAGGATTTATCGCGCTGCAGGTCCACGCTATCAGCAAACCAGAAATGGCTGGTGAAAAAATCTACTGGAAAAATATCAGGATAAAAACTTCTGGTATCACTGCTACTCCATTTCCAAAAAATATTTACGTCATTAATAATATTCCCAATACGCTCTCGGCAACAGAAAAAAATAATGGTTGGCAATTATTGTTCGATGGCAAATCTTCCAAAGGATGGATTGGTGCTTATAAAAATAATTTCCCCGAAAAAGGTTGGAAGGTTGAAAATGGCGAGCTGACTGTCCTTTCTTCCGAAGGAAAAGAATCTGCAAATGGTGGAGATATTGTTACTCAAAAACAATACAGCGCCTTTGATCTTTCATTTGATTTCAAATTGAGTACAGGAGCTAATAGTGGAGTAAAATATTTTGTGACACTCTCTGAAAATAATCAGGGATCAGCCATAGGACTTGAATACCAGCTTCTCGATGACAAAAATCATCCCGATGCTAAACTTGGAATAAATGGCAATCGTACTCTGGCATCTCTTTATGACTTGATATATGCGCCTAAACAAGACCGTTTTGTGCATCCTATTGGTCAATGGAATACCGGAAGGATTGTAGTATATCCGAACAATCATGTGGAGCACTATCTTAACGGCATAAAGGTTCTTGAATACGAGCGGGGATCAAAATCTTTCAGAGATCTGGTTGCAATAAGCAAATACAAAGTATGGCCCAATTTCGGAGAAGCGAAGCAGGGACATATTCTGCTTCAGGACCACGGTAGCGAAGTGAGTTTTAGGAGTATAAAAATTAAGGAGCTGAAATAGCAAGTGTGGCTTGTCTCCGCAATTAGGGAGCCGTTTTCAATTCTCTTTTGTCATTTCGAGCCCGGCCACGGATTCCCGATAGCTATCGGGACGAGAAATCTGTATTGGCATAGAGCCAGGATGATTGCAAATCATCCTTCCTTTTTTGGTACTACTGTAGTGAAGGGCTTAAGTTCCCTGATGGTGGGTGCATAGATTAATAATTACAACATGTCAAGTCTTTTCAACATTTTTAATTAGTCGAATTCGACTGACTCAAGGAATATTATTTGCGTTGCAGATTTCTCTGACCTGACTCGCACTGCTCGTCGGGCATCGAAATGACAAGCAATAATAATTACGTTCAATATTCCTAATCTCCAAGCCGTTTTATAATTAACCTGACACTACTATTTTATTTCACTTTGGGCTCCCAGCCTTTCTCGTATTCTCTTTTCCAAAGAGCGGATGCATCTTTGTCGCCCACAATATGGCCATTTGATGGATCGATATTCAGAGTCTTACCTGTTCTCTGCGCTATATTAGCCAGATGACAAAGCAGAACGCTTTTGTGACCTTCATTGATGGGAGAATTGAGCGTGCCTTCTCCTCGAACGGCCTGTACGAAATTGGTAAAATGATAAAAATCTAAGTTTCCACCAGCACTCACTAAGTTATTGGGATCAGTTTTTACATCTGATTTAACTTCAGAAACCAATTTATTTTTTTCGTCGAAAATTTTGTAGTCAGCAGCCCCACCATTTACAAGAGTGCCTTTATCACCATAAACAATAAATCCCCTGCCTGAAGATTCTACGGGGAAAATATTACAACTTCTTCCTTCCCATGATATCATTTTTTCTTTTCCAAACTGCCAGCTTGCAACCTGTGTATCCGGAGTTTGCCAATCATCTTTGTAAGCGTAACGCCCACCCGAAGATGTGACGCTTGTTGGAAAATCAACACCTAAAAACCATCTGCAACAATCCACTTCATGTGTTCCATTATTGCAGGCTTCGCCTGTTCCCCAATGCCAGAACCAATGCCAATTGTAGTGGACGAGATTATCCTGGTATTCACGGCGCGGAGCGGGACCCTGCCATAAATTGAAATCAAGTGTTGGTGGCACCGGTACTTTATTTCCAACTCCGATTGGTTTTCTATTATTGACATACCAGCCCTTCGCCATATAGGGATTGCCGATAATTCCGCTTCTAACCTGCTTTACTGCTTCAACCAAAGTGGGATAAGACCTTCTCTGGTTTCCCATTTGAATCAATTGCTTTGGGTAAGTTTTCATCGCTTCAACAAGCAATTCTCCTTCATAAGGATTTTGCCCGCAGGGTTTCTCTACATAAATGTGTTTTCCATGAGCGAGTCCTAACAATGCCGCAGGAGTATGCCAATGATCCGGCGCAGCAATTACAAGTGCATCAAAATCTTTTTTATTTACGAGTTCCCGAATATCTTTTACTACCTGGGGAAGTTGCCTGCCTTTATCTTTAAAGCTTTTCAAGCCGTTTTCAATTGCTTTTTCCTCCACGTCGCAGATATATGCCACTTCCACATTTGGAAGCTGCGAATAACAATCCGCGAGATAGGCACCCCTGCTGTTGACGCCCATCACGGCTACAACAACTTTATTGCTGGGAGCATTTTTTCCAAAAACGGGGAAATTGAGAATGGTAATTCCGGCTGAAGCAATTGAAGTGTTACGGATAAATTTTCTGCGATCCATAGAAGATTGTTTTGACGCAGATAAAGATAAAACTATATGCAATATGGAATTCGAAAAAATCTAAAGCTTCAATCAGGATGTCGATTAAATCAATTCTTTCAATTTTTCTACCACTGCATCCACTTCTTCTTTGGTATTATGCTTGCAAAATGAAAAACGAACAGCCACCTGGTTAGGATTGTTGTTGATGGCTCTTATTACGTGAGAACCCTGTTCTACTCCGCTGGTGCAGGCACTTCCACC
Source organism: Bacteroidota bacterium (assembly GCA_003175935.1). GTDB lineage: Bacteria > Bacteroidota > Bacteroidia > Chitinophagales > Chitinophagaceae > PSRI01. The sequence continues at coordinate 3,543 of PSRI01000194.1, read as the reverse complement.
TGAGGCACAAATATTATTGATATCTAAATTGAATAGGAGCATTTCGGATTTTTCAGTTTTCGGGAGACTCACATTAAGTACAGTATATAAGCTCCTGCCCAAAGGATCACCATTAAAGCAAATGCCTTTGATGTTCTTCTTTAACTGATCCATCATATACACTTTTATGCTGCGGATATAATTACTGTCTTTTTCAAAATCCTGTGTAGCCAACTCAAGTGCTTTGGAAAAGCCCACGATTCCGTAAAGATTTTCAGTGCCAGCACGCATATTTCTTTCCTGAGACCCGCCGTGGATATATGGATGTATCTTTACATTTTCATTGATGTATAATATCCCAACACCTTTTGGACCGTGAAATTTATGTCCGGCACCAGTAATAAAATGCACCGGCGTATTTCTCAAATCAAAAGGAAAATGTCCAACTGTTTGTACTGTATCAGAATGAAAAATCGCTCCATATAATTTGCAGATTTTACCTACCGCCTGCATATCCAGGATATTTCCGATTTCATTATTGGCATGCATCAACGTAACAAGCGTTTTTTCTTCGCTCCCCGCCAGCATGCGTTCCAAATCTTCCAAATCAATATGTCCGTTTGGAAGTGTTTTCACAAATTGTAAATCCACTTCTCCGCGATTTCTGAGATGTTCCACTGTGTGAAGTACAGCATGATGTTCGAGTTTGGATGTGATGATTCTTTTACAACCTAAATCACGAACTGATGCAGTAATGGCCGTATTAGAACTTTCTGTACCACCACTGGTAAAAAATATTTCAGCAGGATGAGCATTTAAGATCCTGGCAACTGATTTTCGGGCGGTCTCGATAGCGAGCCTGCTTTCCCTGCCATATGAATAGATGGACGAAGGATTTCCGAATTTTTCGGTCATGTAGGGCAACATTACTTCCAAAACTGCTGGGTCAAGGGAAGTAGTAGCGGCATTGTCAAAATAGATCCTGTTCATGATAGTGCTGTTCTCCAAACAAGAATCAGATTGAATCTCTTCAATCCTCATCAAAAAATTAAGTAATTATCAAGCATTTAAGCAGCGAGTGGTTGCCTATAGAATAGGCCGGGACAGGGTGCAAAATAAACGCAAAGTTTTGAACCTGCCAATTCGAAATCTGCCGGGGCCGTGTAACTGAAAATTTGTATGAAAAAGGCTTGATTCTAAATAAATTCCTTAATGTCCTGCATCAGTCGGAGTGCAATATTATTAGCTGTGGTTTCAAAACTGCTCTCAGCATAAATCCGGATAATAGGTTCCGTGTTGCTTGTTCTCAAATGAACCCAGTCGTTATCAAATTCAATCTTAAGTCCGTCTTCTGTATTAATTGGCTGACTCTTATATTTTCCCTGGATTCTTTCAAAAACCTGCTTCACATTAACTCCGTTTTCCAGTTCAATTTTATTCTTACTGATGAAGTAGTCGGGATAGGTTCCCCTGAGCTGTTTGATGCTTTTTTTACTGTGAGCGAGATGCGTTAAGAATAAAGCAATCCCAACCAGGGCATCCCTTCCAAAATGCAAAGACGGCAATATGATGCCTCCATTACCTTCGCCACCAATCACGGCATTCACCTGTTTCATTTTGTTGACAACATTCACTTCACCAACCGCGCTGGGATAATAAACTCCACCGTATTTATTGGTAACGTCTTTCAAAGCCCTAGTTGATGACATATTGCTTACAGTATTGCCTGGCGTTTTACTAAGAACGTAATCTGCAACAGCAACCAAAGTATACTCTTCACCAAACATGCTTCCATCTTCGCAAACAAAACATAGGCGATCCACATCCGGGTCCACGGCAATACCAAGGTCAGCGCCCAGCCTGTTGACTTCTTTACTTAATTCAACGAGGTGCTCTGGTAGTGGCTCAGGATTATGAGCAAATTTTCCATTCACTTCTGAGTTCATCACCACAACATCTTTCAAGGAAACTCCAATTGCTTTCAATAATTCCGGTACGCTGGTGGCGCCTGAACTATTTATACCATCAACTACAATTTTGAATTTTCTTTTTTTGATAGCAGCAACATCTACAAGGTCAAGAGCCGTAATTGCTGCAATATGTTTATGTAAATAAGTATCATCGATTTTGACTGAACCGAGTTTGTCAACAGATGCGAATTGAAAATTTTCTTTGGAAGCGGTATCAATTATAGATTTCCCTTCTTCAGAACTTATGAATTCGCCTTTTTCATTAAGAAGTTTGAGAGCATTCCACTCTTTAGGATTATGGCTGGCCGTGAGTATGATACCTCCTGCGGCATTTTCCATCACAACAGCCATTTCAACGGTTGGTGTAGTGCTAAGTCCAAGGTCAACCACATCTATACCCAGCGCATTGAGGGTACTCACAACCAGGTTGCGTATCATTTCACCACTCATTCGGGCATCCCGACCAATAACTACTTTTTTGCTTGAGGCTTTGGTGAGTAACCATGTTCCATATGCAGCAGTAAATTTTACCGTATCCAGGGGGGAAAGTGCTTCTCCGGGTTTGCCTCCGATAGTACCTCTGATTCCCGATATGCTCTTGATCAATGCCACAGTTCAATTGGGTTTAATGATGGCAAACTTAATTGAAATTTTGCAGAACCAGAAAAGGGAAGAATAGGTGTGGGATGATTTTTTTTATTTGATACCGGAACAGATTTACTCGGGAAATTTCTCCTCAACATTGGCTTAACAAAATCGAATCTCGATTCCCGGATCAATTATTTTTGTTTTTCAATCACTGCCCAATGCACAAAGATCCATGGTACCAGGAATGGTTTGATTCACCATATTACCAGATTCTATATTTCCAACACAACCTTGCCGAAGCAAAGCAATTCATTGAAAACCTTCTCACCAGGATTCAACCCCGGCCCGGTTCCTTTGTTCTTGATGTGGCTTGTGGCCGGGGCAGACATTCCCGAATTCTGGAATCCAGGGGTTTCGATGTTACCGGAATCGACCTTTCCGAATCCAGTATTCAATTTGCCCGTCAATTTGAAAACGAACATTTGCATTTCTTTCGTCATGATATGCGTTTGCCATTTTGGATGAATTATTTCGACCTTGCTTTTAATCTCTTCACCAGTTTTGGCTATTTTGAATCGACAAGAGAAAATGAAAATGTTATACGAACCATCGCTAATTCCCTTAGAAAAGACAGCATGCTGGTATTAGATTATTTGAATGTTCATTATGCCATGGCCCATTTGGTAGCCCAGGAAGAGAAAATAATCGAAGGCGTACTTTTCAAAATAAACAGATGGTACGATGAAAAATTTTTTTACAAAAGGATTGAAGTAATTCCTCCTGACAAAAGTCAACCGCAAACATTCACAGAAAAAGTAAGGAAATTTTATTTCGGTGATTTCAATGAAATGTTCAGCTATCGAAAATTACAGGTGATAGAAATATTTGGAGATTATTCATTGAATCCGTTTAATAAGAACGAATCTCCCAGGTTGGTGCTATTGGCTAAGAAGTATGTGCATTAGGAAGTACTTAGTATGGAGTACTTAGTATGGAGTACTTAGTA
>PSRI01000174.1 GCA_003175935.1 Bacteroidota bacterium | reverse complement strand
CAACTACCGCGCGACTGTCTTCTGCGGCGCATCGCAACACCGCCGCGCCACTGTCTTCAGGAGCGCATCGCAACACTGCCTCGCGACTGTCTTCAGGAGCGCATTGTAGATTTCTATCGGAAACACGAATAATGGTCCTGTAGACAGGAACCACGGCGGTAATTTTTTACTGTATTCTACCGGGCTTCGGTTTTTGTCCACTTGATGCCCATTGTCGCAATGCAGCAAATGCGGTCCTGGTTTCTGAGCGTTTGAAATTACAATGTCCTTCTCCACTGGTATAAAATACAGCCAGGTTATTTGCATTGCCAGCTTTCTGAACCTGGTTATCGAAATAAACCACTCCCATACTGGGATTTATTAGTTCATCATAAATCGTGTGAACGAGAACTGTTGGTCGGGTGAGCTTACCCGTTGGGTTATATTGATTCAATTTTTTTTCAGCTTCCGGAGATGCTGCCAGGCGCTCTGCTTTTTCGTTCAATTCCAAATCCATCCCATAGCCAGCATAAACGGTATTGGTGTTGTCAAATGGATTTCCCCCGGTAGCTTTCGAAACATCTTTCATTAATACCTGAGTAAACAGTAGAATCATGGGCATATCTGAGGTTCTGTATTCATTCATGCGAGCCAGTCTCACCAGGTTATTAGTATCTGATCCGATTTTGCTTATGATTGTTTGAGGAAAAATAAGAGAGGCTTTGCCACTTATCATTTCTGCAACTGATGGAAGAATATTCGGATACATTGCATTAAAAACAACGACGAGATCAAAAGCCTGTCTTATCTGGTTAAAAGCGCCAGTAGACAGCGGGCACATGGGCATTGCTCCGTTATAGTATTGTGGGTATTTTTCAATGGATTCAATGGTAATGGCACCTCCCATAGAGTGACCTGTTATGAAAGCCGAATCCGGCTTCCCATATTTTTTTACAAAATATTCTCTGAGTGCCTCGGTATCGTGTACCCCTTCAGGTAAGGCCCATCCCTTCGGGACGCTGTATTCCGATCTCGCATAAGCAAAGCCCTGTGCCACGTATACAGCGATATTAGCTGAATCATAAGCTCCTCCTATAAATAACCCTGGAAATCCTGAAGGATTATAACCGTGAGCATACATTACGAGATTTTTATTCCAGTTTGCAGGAATATCAATGCGGTAATGCGCTCCGTCGATTGTCCCTGTGTCAATTATTGATTTGCCATTAGTTTGGGTAAAAGCGGTAGTAATAAAGAAAATGAAGATGAATAATAAAAAGCCTTGCGGGAACTTAATTGGTTTTCTCATTTTGTTCGATTGATTTCTTTCAATTTAAAAATCAATGTAGATATTTTGAATGGAAGATGCAATACCAAGTTGAGGATATTGCAGCATTATTTTGACTATTCAATTCAAACAAAATCATATCTTCATTTGGATTTTACCCACAAATACCACCCACTCTTAATTTTCAAATCAAAAGTAAATGGCGGAACAGGAGGTAATCAAGCATACGAAGAAAGTGTTTAGTATTTGGAGTATGAAAGAACATAATATCTGGCGGAAGATCAGAGAATTCCTCGTTGAAGTTTTCATTATTGTATTTGCCATTACATTATCAATTTGGTTTCACAATAGAAGTGAGCACTCGCAACAGCAGGATGAGGTAAAAGAATTTTTACTGGGATTGAAAAGTGATTTGGAACATGACCTTGTTGAAATGGCGAACGATAAAGAATCCTATGAAAGACAGAAGTACATTTTCAGTTATGTAACGAGCCCGAATTTGAAAGGGGGATTAAATAAAGATACTCTCAGGGAAAACCGTTCATGGTTATTCAATACGACTGCGCTCTCTCCAAATAATGGTAGGTTCGAAGGATTCAAATCTTCGGGGCATATTGGGCAGATAGAAAATAAAGAATTGCAGAATGATATCATGGACTTTTATCAGGAAGACATAGTTACATTGCTTTCCAGTACCGATGCTTATATAATGATCAAACGAAAATTTTTCGATTTTGAAATTCAAAACCTCAAAAGAACTTCCGACTCAACGAATAATTTAATTGAAATTCTGCTTCTGGACCAGGCACAGAATCTTTGCGGGGCATTGAGGTATCCCAACGAAGTGATCAGCAGGTATGAAACCTGCATGGCCAAAGCCAGGAAAATTATTAATGAGATCAAAGCGGAATACGATCTAAAGAATTAAATCGGGTTAATGTTCCCAATGCCGAACCTGTTTGACCGATTTAGTCGCTGAAATTATTTTTTCTCCATCGATAATAAAATATGAGTCGCTTTTTCTCCTTCAACTCTTTCAATTTTATTGAAGCCGAGCTTGTCCAAATCAATCCCAGTGAATAAATTCTCTCCTTGACCAAGAAAAACTGGCGAATATGCCAGGTGCAATTCATCAATATGGCCGGCCTGCAAATACTGACGAATTGTTGATACTCCTCCCCCAATACGGATGTCCTTTCCATTGGCAGCATCTCTGGCTTTTTTTAATGCAGACTCAATACCGTCAGTTATAAAGTAAAATGTAGTACCGCCTTCCATTTTAATCGGTTCTCTTTTGTGATGAGTCAATACAAAAACCGGAACATGATAAGGAGGATTTTCACCCCACCAACCTTTCCAGTCATTGTTCGGCCAATCTCCGCGAATCGGACCAAACATATTGCGACCCATAATCCAGGCACCCATATTTTCAAAAGATTTTTCACCGAAATCATTATCAACTCCTTCGGTTCCTCCTTTTTTGCCCATTACCATTTCCTGAAACACTTTTGTTGTCCGGAGCCATCCATGAAGTTTCTCTCCTCCATCACCCATCGGTTTATCTAAACTTTGATTTGGCCCTGCTCCAAAGCCATCCAGTGAAACTGTGAATGCTAATACTTTTACTTTACCCATATTATTTTTATTTTTTCTTTTCCTTATTAATTTCGCTACTTCGGCAGCGCTAAATACTATCAATAAAAATGAGGAGGAATGCCAGAGAGGTTGAATGGGACGGTCTCGAAAACCGTTATACGGGCAACTGTATCGAGGGTTCGAATCCCTCTTCCTCCGCAATTTTATGCCAAGTCGCTAAGTAAGCAAAAGCGCCAGATAGATTAGAGTACCAGGTACCCAGTACCTAGACTAAATAAACTCTTCATCTTTAACCCTGAACTTTGAACCTTTAACCTTTAACTAACATTCAACATTCAGCTTTCAACTTTCAACACTAATAATATCTTCCGATCAACGGATTATCTACGATTAATTTCTTCAACAATTTCGCATCGACCGGACCTTGTTTAGCATAAACGATTTTTCCGCCGGGTTCAACGAGAATGGTGTAGGGTAAGGCTCCGGGCCATTTGGGATCGATGGCATCCATGAGCTGGTATTTGTCTTCGCTTCCGAAAATATAATTGGTTGAAGATGCCTGTTCTGATTTCAAAAATTGTAGTGCCTTTGCATATCTTCCGGGATCATCGGCGCTAATACTTACGAATTCAAAATCTCTTCGTCTATACATTCGGTTTATAGTGATGAAATCTGAAAATTCTGCAACACAGGGTCCGCACCATGTGGCCCATACATTGATCAACCTTAATTTCCCTGAATTATTCTTCAATAAATCTTTCATTCCAGCAACAGTAATGCTGTCCAGTGTTACTGGTTCTTCAGCCCATTCTTTCCTGAGTTTGGCCACCCACTCATTTTTTTCGGCCCACTTAATGGAACAACCAAAAACTTTAGTTGTTTCAACAGGAACAGGATTCCCAGCTAACAAAGCTTCAATGGCATTTTTGGTGTCGAATTTATTGGGTGTTTTACTGGGTTTTTCAACATCATCAATCCTTCCGCTATATCTCAATTTTCTTTTGCTATCAAAAATGAAAACATGAGGAGTGGCAACAGGACCATATAATCTCGATGTCGCTTCTGTCTTTCCATCATACAGGTAAGGAAAATTGAATTTTTTTTCTTTGGCACGGATTTTCATTTCATCATAAGTATCACTCATATCTGTATAACCCAATTCATCCAGCGTAATGGAACTGGGCGTATTGGGATTGATGGCAACGACGGATACTCCTTTGGCCGCATAATCTTTTGTGAGCCTGATCAGTCGATCTTCGTAAGCCTGGGCGGTTGGACAATGATTACAGGTAAAGACAATCACCAGGACTTTGGCGTTTTTAAAACTTGCAAGGCTGTAGGTTTTCCCATCCACTCCGGGCAGACTGAAATCAGGTGCGGCACTGCCAATGGAAAGGGAGGGATGTTCATCATGCATTACATTTTGAGCTGCAAGAGTATTTGAGAGAAATGGCAGCACAAGGAAAGCAAAGAGCGTTTTCAATTTCATATCTGAAGTTACTAATTAAAGAATTTGGGGCAAATAAGGAAAATTTTCAACCGGAAAGCTTTTAAATGGTTCCGTTATTTTATATTTAGTGACAGTTTCCCACAAAATTTAAGACTTCTCAATTGCGGCTTTGCAAACTTTGCGTCTTTGCGAGAAATCTTTCGGAATTTCAAACATAACACATATGAAATTTATCTTCTCACTTGCACTTTCGTTTATCATCACGACTACATTCTCCCAAAATCCCGTTGGCATATTCGATAATCACGCCGACATCGGCAAGCCAAAAAATGCCGGTGATGCGAAATATGATGAGTCAACTCAAACCTATATCATCAAAGGTTCAGGCTACAATATTTGGTTTAACAGAGATGAGTTTCAGTATTTGTATAAGAAGATGAGTGGAGATTTTATTCTCACCGCCAATTTTCAATTCACTAGCCCTGGTGGAAATGAGCATCAGAAAATGGGATGGATGGTTCGTGAATCAACAGATGCTGAATCTCCTGCAATGAGTGCGTGTTCTCACCTGAATGGTTTAACCGTTCTGCAATGGCGACCCTTGCGCGGCTCGTACATGCGCGACCCGGAAGATGAGGTACCGACAAAGAAGCAAAATTTTGAAATTATTCAATTGGAAAGGTCAGGAAAAACTTTGACCATGCGTGTTGCACATCCGGGAGAACCTTTGCAGGTTGTGGGTTCACATGAAATGAAAGACATGAAAGACTCAGTGCTTGCAGGTTTATATATCTGCGCGCACGATTCAAATGCAGTAGCTGAAGCAAAAATCTGGAACGTAAGAGTTGATAAGCCTGTTTCTGATGACTACAATCCCGACAAACAAGGTTGGTTAGGATGCAGGATGGAAACGATGAATGTGTTTGATGGAAAGAGAAAAGTGATTCGCGAGAGTAAAGGAAGATTTGAAGCGCCAAACTGGATGCCCGATGGGAAAAAACTTTTGTTCAACGAAAATGGTTCTCTGTATAAAATTCCAATTGAAGGAGGAGCAACTGAAAAATTAAATACGGGTACGGTTGAGCATAATAATAATGATCATGGAATTTCTTTCGACGGAAAGATGCTTGCCATTAGTAGTCATCGTCAGGGTTTGCCTGGAGGGGGTTCTACTGTTTATGTCCTGCCACTAGAGGGAGGAGATCCAAAACAGGTAACTGAAAAAACGCCGTCTTACTGGCATGGCTGGAATCCGAACGGAAAAGAAGTTGTTTTTGTGGCGATGAGAGATTCAAAAGTCTATAACCTGTACAAAATTTCAGTAAATGGTGGAGCAGAAATTCCACTCACTTCAAATACAACGGGCCATGTTGATGGTCCGGAATATTCACCCGATGGAAAATATATTTACTACAACGCTAATCCTACGGGCACTATGCAAATCTGGAGAATGAAACCTGATGGCACTGGAAAAGAACAGTTAACTTTTGATGAATATCACAGCTGGTTCCCCCATATTTCTCCAGATGGAAAATGGATGGTGTTTATTTCTTTCCCGATTGACATTGATCCCAATGCACATCCTTCTTACAAAAGAGTCATGCTGAGATTGATGCCGGTTTCTGGTGGTGCACCAAGGGTGATTGCGTATTTGTATGGCGGTCAGGGTACCATCAACGCGCCATCATGGTCGCCCGACAGCAAGTCCATTGCATTTGTAAGTAATTCTGGAAAGCAAGACTGATAATTCGGTTATGCTTTATCGTTATAAAATCACCTGTGGAAATTTTGTAAATTAATTCTGAAAATCCTCTAAACGATTGCATATGAAAAAGGGTAAAAAAATTAATCGCCGTGAATTCATAGGTTCTGCAGCCACAGCTTCGCTGGTATTTAGTATAGTGCCAAGAGATGTATTGGGCGGACCAGGATTTGTTGCGCCAAGCGACAAACTCAACCTGGCATATATTGGTTGCGGTACACAGGGATTGAGGGAGATGTCGGAACTGCTTCCGAATCCAAATTTGCAAATTGTTTCTGTTTGTGACCCTAATAAGAATAGCCAGAATTACGTGGACTGGTCTCCTTATGATATTCGCGACAGAATGCGCAAAATGACAGGTGATAATAATTGGGGAGCAGACTTAAAAGGCATTCCCGGTGGAAGAGATATAGGTAAGGAAATGGTTGAAAAATTCTATGCAAAAAATGCGCCTTCGGGTAGCTATAAGGGTTGTACTACTTATAATGATTTCAGGGAACTGCTCGAAAAAGAAAAAGGAATTGATGCAGTGAAGATCATGACTCCTGATCATTTACATACAACGGTTGCTGTTGCCGCAATGAAAAAAGGAAAGCATGTGGTCATACACAAACCACTTGGAAATAGAATGTATGAAGCAAAACTTACTATTGATACTGCACGCAAAACTGGAGTTAGTACACATTTGCTGGCGTGGAGTCAGCGTGCCGGTGCAGCTTCGGTGAAGAAAATGATTAAAGATGGAGTGATTGGTAATCTCAAAGAAATTCATAACTGGTCGAACCGTCCTATGTGGCCACAATGGACAACCAATCCAACTGAATCTGTTCCTGTGCCTGATGGTTTGGATTGGAACCTTTGGCTGGGTCCGGTGCCAGATAGGCCTTATCACCCCAGTTACACCAATGCAGTTTTCCGCGGTTGGTATGATTTCGGAGCAGGAAGTATTGCTGATATGGGTCACTACAGTTTATGGCCCTTGTTCTTAACGCTTGGTATCAATACAGCACCACTCAGTGCTGAAGCAAGAGGAACCACCACCTGTGCGCTCAATGCAAGCAATGTTGCTTACGGAGTTGTGAACGATGTAGCATTCCCTTATTCGTGTACCATTCGATTTAAATTTCCTGCCCAAACAGAATTACCTGCATTTGATCTTTACTGGTATGATGGCGGCATGAGGCCACCGACTCCTGATGAATTGTATGCCGATGGCGGAGAATTAGGAAGGGAAGGGATGATGTTTGTAGGTGATAAAGGAAGAATTGTTGCAGATTTCAGATGCGAAAATCCAAGGTTGCTTCCAAAAACAAAAATGGATGCTTACTTAAACGGACAATCGCTGCCACCCGAAGCCAATGAACACAACGACAATGTGTGGATCGACGCATTCAGAAACAAGACGCAATCTCCAGGCAGTTTTCTTTATGCCGGTCCGGTTTCAGAAACAATATTGCTCGGAGCTGTTGCATTGCGTGCCGGAAAGAAAGTGGAATACGATTCAGCCAACATGAAAATCACGAATGTGCCTGAGGCGAATAAATATTTGGTGAGAGAGTACAGAAAAGGATGGGAGTTGTAACAAAATGTTCATTGTTCAGAGTTCAAAGTTCAGGCTTCGTTCTTTCTTGTCATTTCGAGTCGCCCGATAGCCCTCGGGGGCGAGAAATCTACTACGCATATTTTATCTAGGTACTTGGTACTAGGTACTAGGTACTTGAGCAATGCCGTGGTTTCTGTCTTCAGGAACCACCATTCGAATTCTTGGTGGCTGCCCAAAAATGAAATACAATTTTGAAACTTTTCCACTTGATTGAAATGCATTATTTGACCACGTAAACTCAGAGTTCACGGGACGGAAGATGAAATAACAATGAAGCCTTCGAAATTTCGAAGGCTTTCATTTGTATTCTGACGGCTTTTCTGTCTGAATAATATTAGTTTGTAGTATATAGCTACCAGTTTGTAGTCTTGGTACTAGGTACCAGGTACTTTCAATCTTTTATTCATAGCACTCAATAAGCTCCTGAATACAGTAGCATTGCTAAATGGATTTCTATTTCACATCCGGCAGCGCATTCAGCAATGCCATCACCGCCCAGTTACTTGCTGCGGATGAAATGAATTGATCTTCATTGTATGGCGGAAAACCGCAACTCTTGAATGGCTGAATGGGATTGGATCTGGTCTGCACTACCCAGGCGCCTGATGCATCCTGACTACCTAACAAATACTTAATTCCTTTTTGATACACTTCACCATCAACCGGAACGCTATGCGACTCACTCAAAGCATATAGCGCCTGACCGGTAGCGTAAGCATCACTTTTCAGCGTTGGTAATTGCGACCAGCCACCGTCAGCATTTTGTAGGGCAATTAATTTGTCTGCGGCAGATTTGATTTGATCCGGATTTGATCCACACCAGTATAAGCCAACAAGTTTAAACGCAGCTTCCTGCTGCACCGAAGGATTTGAGTTTTCCATCCACAACCTTGTTTTGGAAACCAATGCATTTACCGCTTCTTTTTTTGCAGGTGCAGCATATATTTGAATGGCCCGAATACTTAACGCAGCCAAATGAATATCTCCATATTCCATCGGCGGTCGGAAGTTCTCCGCCTTATAGCTTCCATCTTTTTCGGCACAATTCAATAAATATTCCACTCCAATATCCGTAACGAAATCTGCAGGATATTTTTCTGCTGCCAATCCAAGCAATACATATGCAGGAACAAATTTCGCGTTGATAAAACCTTTCACCAGGTTATTGTCAGCTCCAAATTTCATAGTCATCTTCTGAATCATCACACGAGCCTGCTTCAAACTATCAATATCAGGAATTCCTTTCTCAATACCTTTTCCGACTGCCATTGACGTGAGCGTATTATTATGGCAGGATGCGCAACCTTCAATTCTGGCAAACTTGCTTGCGCTCATTTGAATAACATATAAAGATTTTGCCGCGGCACTTTTGATAGCATCACTGCTAACCAGTTTTGGATCTTCCCTGGTAGATGTGAGGATTACAAACAAAGCAACACAGGAAACTATAGCAGTTGAAACGATGAATAATTTGCGTTTCATATAAATTATTTTGTCGGTTTGGGGTTCTGTAAATATTGCTGGAGAATTTTAACTGACTCTGTATTTCCTTTTTTCATGGCGAAATACAAAGCATCGGATCCGTCAACTGTTTTTGCAGCAGGATCTGCTCCGTGTTCCAACAATGCTTTGGTCATTTCGGGTTCATCCAAAAGCGCCTGCTGCAACATCATCAATGGTGTCATCCCGCGCCAGTGTTTTTTATTTGGATCTGCACCGTGATCCAGTAGGTAATAAAATGATTTTTTGTCACCATTCAATACCACAGCCATTAATGGAGTGACACTATTAAGCAATGCCAATGAACCCGTTATTTCCTCATTCACATCCGCTC
>PSRI01000114.1 GCA_003175935.1 Bacteroidota bacterium | reverse complement strand
CCGGTCCGGTTAATACGCCCCTTTGGAGTAAAGTTGGAATGCCAGCAGAGCAGCTGTCTCAGGTTGCCACTTTGATCCAGGGTAAAGTACCATTAAAGAAATTTGGTACACCTGAAGAAATTGCAAAAGCAGTTTCATTTCTCGCATCTGAAGAATCCAGCTTTACAACAGGCTCAGAATTTGTGGTAGACGGAGGATTTAATCTCAATACGCTGGTTGGATGATCTTCGAGGTGTGGAAGAATTAACTAAACGTTCCCGCCTGTATTGCGCAGGCGGGATCTTTTAATATTTTGTTGTTGTGTGAAAAGAGATCAGGTTATTCTTCCGGAGGAATAAAAAAATTCTCATTCTTTGTTTTGGCACTTTCAAGTACTGCTGCTCCGCCTTTTCCAAATTGCCGGATGATAAAGGAAGCTTCTCTCACTGACATTGAAAGAAAATGTACATTCTCTTTTTTCCTTACACATACTGAACCACTGGTTGGAATCGGTGCTGATGGCATGAAGACGGAATAAAAGTTTTCCGTTTCATCGATTACAAAGCAAAGTACCTCGTTATCATCAACAAAAATGGTACAGGGTCTCCAGGTGGAATTCTCGGCAGCGCCGAGACTATCGGAGGACAGAGCCCTGATATAAGAATAGCCCGGGATATATACAAGCACATTGTCTTCAAGTTTACGGATGATTTTTTTGGCAAGAGCAGTTCTCATGAAAAGGCCCGCAATGAGACAAACCAGCAGAAATAGAAAAATGGTGAAGACAGTCGCCAGTCCGATCCCGGCGACCCGTCCACTGGGAAATAAATCCGCAACCGGCCTGGCAATCGAACCTAATATTTTGAACACTTTGATCACCACAAATATGCAAACTGTAACCGGGATCAGGAATAGCAATCCGCCAGCCAGGGTGGCTCTGATATACTTCATCAGAGTTGTGTATAATTTCGATTTCATTTTTTATAAATTAGTTTTTGTAATAGCGGTTCATAGTTATTACACTGACTTTTACAATTCCACCAACACTTAAATTTAAGACAGAAGACGCAGTGACGCAAGAAATAGATCTGTAAAGCAGAACTATGGCCAATCAACATTTGTATTTACCTTCAAATTGGTTAGGATGGAGGAACTGATTCGGGTGAATAATTGAATGTCTGATTAATCAATCCAGAATAAAATGAAGAAACGCAGAGACTTCTTAAGACTTGCAGGTTTGGCTGGTTTAGGAGCTGGGGCGCCAAAATTTTTGAAGGGGTTCACTAATGGTTCACCCAATTTTTCAACGGGAAATTCTTTTTCAATTCCAGAAAATAAATCGAATTCAATGGATGCTAATCCTTCAACTCTAAGTGTGATTGGTTTGTATGGAGAATGGGCCGCGGGCCTCAACGAAAATAAATTGCCCGGTCTTTCTTATCGCCGTAAAGAATGGAAGGATAAGGTAAAGTGGCAGCAGCAGGCAAAGCAAACCGTTATGAAGAGAATGGCAGTTCCCAAAATCGGCGGATTGCCTGAAGTGAAAATTCAGAAGCAATTCGAATACGATGGTTTGCATATAGAATTGCTCACCTGGCAATTACCATATGGCAATCCAACAGAGGCCATTTTATTGAAACCAATACCGGCTAAAGGTCCATTGCCTGGAATTTTGGCTTTTCACGACCATGGAGGCAATAAATATTTCGGAGCGCGAAAAATTACCCGTGTTTCGGATTCCATGCATCCAATGATGGTGGATCATCACCAGCGTTATTATGAAGGATTGGCTTGGGCCAATGAAATAGCCAAAAGAGGTTATGTGGTTTTGGTTCCTGATGCTTTTGCTTTTGCAAGTCGCCGCGTAATGCTGGCAGATGTTCCCGAAGACTTACGGCAAGGGTTAAGCGATAATGATCCTGAAAATCCCGATCATATAAATTCATACAACCAATGGGCCGGGCAGCATGAACCTATTCTGGCAAAATCATTATTCTGTGCCGGCACCACATGGCCGGGCGTTTTTTTTGCCGAAGACAGAAAGGCTCTGGATATTTTATGTGCGAGGAAAGATGTGGATCAAAACAGGATTGGATGCGGGGGCCTTTCAGGAGGAGGCTTGCGCACGGTTTTTATGGGCGGACTGGATCCCAGAATTAAATGTGCGGTTTCTGTAGGATTTATGAGCACCTGGAAAGATTTTCTTCTCAACAAATGTGTGAACCATACCTGGATGCTGTATGTTCCACTACTGCCCAACGAACTGGATTTTCCAGAAATTTTCGGTCTGCGTGTGCCATTAGCATCTTTAGTCCTGAATGACAATGAAGACGACCTGTATACTCCGGCAGAAATGAAAGCTGCAGACAAAATCCTCAGCGAGATTTATCAAAAGGCCAATGCTGCGGATCATTACAAATGTTCTTTCTATCCTGGTCCGCATAAATTCGATAAAAAAATGCAAGCCGAAGCTTTTGATTGGTTTGACAGGTGGTTGAAGTAAGTATTGAATTCCCAGAATTCGCAGGAAAATGATTTGATTCCTCAACTTGCCGCCAATCGGCGGGATAAACTTCTCATCCCAATTTGTTTGCTGGCGTAAACAAAAATCCCTCGCGATTGCGAGGGATTTTGCACACTTCCTGATTTACCTGGGAGTATCTCAATTTTTTTACGACAATTGTATTCCTGCAATTTTATCCCGAGGCACTTCAATCCTGTTTTCACTAATAAATTCAAGAATATCTTTATTGATGGTGGCTGCCTCTGTGGTAGGCATACCGTGCGGAAAACCGGGATATGAAATCAGCTTTCCATTTTTTAAAAGTTTTACGGCTTGTTGACCACTAATTTCAAACGGAACAATTTGGTCATCCTCACCGTGAAGTACCAGCACAGGAATTTCTACACTCTTAAGATCATCTGTAAAGTCAGTTTCTGAAAATGCTTTGATGCAATCGTAGTGTGCTTTAATTCCTCCCATCATGCCCTGGCGCCACCAATTATCTCTTATGCCTTGCGACGGTTTTGCACCTTCACGATTGTATCCGTAAAAAGGAATACTAAAATCCTTGAAATATTGTGCTCTTTGCGTTGCAGTATTCAACCGGATTTCATCAAAAACTGATTTTGGGATGCCATTCGGATTCCTATCAGATTTTATCATTATGGGCGTAACTGCGCTAACCAGCACAGCTTTAGCTACACGATCCTTTCCATATTTGACTACATAACGAATTACTTCACCACCTCCTGTTGAATGGCCAACATGTATGGCATTTCTTAAGTCAAGAAATTTTGTGAGTTCAGCCACGTCTGCGGCATAAGTATCCATATCATTTCCATATGCAGTTTGGGTCGATCTCCCATGCCCTCTTCTGTCATGTGCAATTACTCTGAATCCATGATCCAGAAAAAACATCATTTGCGCATCCCAGTCATCACCTGATAATGGCCAACCATGATGAAAAACGATAGGTTGTCCTGTTCCCCAATCTTTGTAATAGATCTGAGTTCCGTCTTTTACTTTAATTGTACTCATTGTAAAATTTTTAAAAAATGATTAAATAAAATTCCCTTTATTCCAATGACCAATTAGTAAATTAAACAGCTGGGGATGATTCATTGGCTTCAGACGAAGCCAAAGCCAAAGAGGTAAAAGGTACGTCTTAAATTCGGGAAATTGGGGGACGGGAAGTATAATCTACTTTTTAAATACAATTTTTCCGCAGGGAATTATGCCGGATGGAAACCCAATCCTAATTCGGTAATAAAGTCCTTGTTCTTTTAAAGTAAATGCTGCTCTTGCAGTACCTCTTGCCTGGTAAATGAGCGCCACAACGTAGAAAGAATACTCTTCTTTAGCGTTTATAGTTCTTTGTAAACTGGTCGATTTATTATACGAAGTATCTAAAAAATTTTTCAGACCCGTTATACCATAATCACCCATCGATTCTTTGTCGGAATTCATAGTATCCGGATCGAGAAATAATTTTATATAGGAGTCAGATGTAGGGAAGATTGCTAATGGATCAGCTGCAAAGTTAATTGATACCTGTATCGCAGCATCGGTTTGATTTATTACCCTGCTCCAGAAAATTACATATGAATAGTTTTTTCCAGTCGGATCTGTATATCCTATTTTCCTGGCAGAATCAAGATATCCTCCACCTTTTGGTAAGCTATTTTGGATTATAATACCTTTTCCAGAGGAATCTGTATACTTGTTTTCAGTGTCAACATAAGACTTCTGTCCAATTGCAGATAAAGAAATTGTCAATAATGTGAGAGTGGTTAATAGTCTCATAAGTTTACCATTTTGAACCTTCAACTAAATCCCCATCCAACCATCGGAAGTGTACCAGGACCAGTTTATTTTATCAAAGTCTGTAAACATATAATTTTCACTTTCTGTGACAATGCTAATACTCAAATTTATAAATTGAACGAATGGAAAATAAGAGAGTGAAAGGCCCCTAACAAATATTAAATCGGTCCAAGGATTTTTTTTAATTTGACTTATCTCATTATCTGCATCCGGATGTTTTAATATTAGAGCCTCTTCGAAACATTTAAACGCTTCGCGGTAATTATTCGTTAAATGCAATATAAATTTCCCTCTGGTAGGTTCCGACTTTCAATAAATTACACTTATTATTTTTTGGATGCAATGCCGCAAAACGGGCATTTTACTCTTTACTCTGTCATTCGCTTGCCCGGTTTACATTATGCAACTTGAATCTCGTTTTCTTTACAGGAGGGAAAAAACCGCAATGTAGTTGTGGGCATAAATGAATATTTGAGAAGTGGGCGGGGATCTCTATTTAGAGGGTGAAAAAGATCGTTTGTATATAGCTGATTAAAGGCCCCGTGGAAGACTTGGGGAAAATTAATTTCTAAAACTTTGGAGCGATCTTTATTTCCCTTATTTTTGCACTCCATTTTAAACAGCAGGGATTTATCTGAATGCCTGTTTATGAATGGAATAGATGGGTTTTCTAGGGTGGTTTAGATTTCAAAATCCAGCCATTTCCGCGGTCCAGACTAAGATTCCGTAGCTCAGTTGGTAGAGCAATACACTTTTAATGTATGGGTCCTGGGTTCGAGTCCCAGCGGGATCA
>PSRI01000123.1 GCA_003175935.1 Bacteroidota bacterium | reverse complement strand
CATGGATCGGTTGTGGTAAGCCGCCTGTACTAATCTTACTCCTGCAAATCCCTGCTCCTCCGCACGCTGAAGAACCCGATGCATCAATTTTCTTCCCACTGATCGGTTTTGAATATTGGGTTCAACAGTAATAGGACCTACTCCCGCAATTGAAACATCTTCCCACAAAAAATTACTGCCCACGATTTGACTTTCTGATTCGGCCACTACCGACCAGGCGCCTGAATCAGAAAAAATATAGTTCATTAATCCAATCGCGCTTTCAGGACTTGGAAAATCTGGAGGAAAATTGTGCTGGCCTGCAATATTCTTAAATGCATTGTAGCAAATTTGTCCGCAGGCATTTGCATCTGTTGCATTACCTGGGCGTAAAATGATATTCATATAGAAATATTTCCGGATGATTGAAACTGGCCGTTTAGCTATTGCAACGAATTAAAGTTAACCAACATTTTCGCGAATGATTCTAAATTAACGCAGGATTTTTCTGCTCAAAATTTCAAAGCGCCTAAATTTTTTAAACAAGCAGCCGCTTTAAAATTCATCCAATTCTTTGTCAGAAATTTCAATCATCTGCCTTATGACATGGGTGATTTGCTGCATAATATTTATTGCCGGTAATGATTCGCTTTAATATTTTTTGAGGCAAGTTCAACTGTCTGCCGAATTCTTTGCAACCTTGTTTCGGGTTTCTTTGCATTTAAAATCCACTCAAGAATGATTCTTTTTGATGATGGCGGGAATGCCTGAAAGTTTATGAAAGCAGCATTATTTTTATCAAAAAGTTTTTGGAGGTCCTGGGGGATAACGGAATTTTGAACATCTACCAATGCTTCCCAGGTACCATTTTTTTTTGCGAGGTCAATCAATGCCTGCCCTGCCGGTGTCATTAATTTTTTGGCAATCATTTTTTCTGCCCTTTCTCTGTTCAGTTTGCTCCAATTGCTTTTGGGTTTGCGCTGCGCAAAAAATTGATACTTACTTTCCCCGTCACGTTTATGCCCAATGCTGTCTATCCAACCAAAGCAAATTGCCTCTTCAACGGCTTCTTCATAATAAACACTTTTCCTCTCGCTTGTTTTATGGAAGATGATAAGCCATACAGATTTTTCCAACTGACTATTTTTCTGCAACCACTTGCGCCATTCTTTTCTGGAAGTGGCGTGAAAAGTCTTTATGCCGTTGTGAAGTTCCATTACCAACTCATTTTTTGTCCATCCCTGTAAAATCCTCCTGTTGGACCCTCCTGAGGTAATGTGGCTGCCCAGACAATTCCTTTTGCACCTTCACTCACGCTCCTTGCACCAAATTGTTCTGTACCCGGATAAGTTGCAGTAAAACCAGGGTCAACAGAATTTATTTTGATTCTACTGTCTTTAAGTTGTGTGGCGATTTTTACGGTCAAACCATTTAATGCAAGTTTTGTAATGCCGTATACAGGCACTTTACTGAAATGATGGGCAAGACCAAAAACGGGGTCGCCAAATGAACCGGCACCACTTGACACATTTACTATCCTGGGGCTCTCACTTTTTTCAAGTAAACCATAAAAGGCTTTAATCATTCTCCACGCACCTAAAAGATTCGTGTCAAAAGCTTCTTTTACAAATTGCATTTCGGTTGTTAACGGGTTTCCAGCCTGGTCAAAGTAAGAACCCGCATTATTTACCAACACATCCAACTTGCCAAATTCAATTTCAATTTGCCTGACAAGCAGACTTACAGAATTATCATCTGTAACGTCCAATTGCTTTGCAGATACTCCAAGTTGGTTGGCAAGTAGATTTGCTTTGGCAATTTCTCTTGCAGTTATGATTACGTTAAAACCAATCGCTTTTAATTGTTTGGCTGTTTCATAACCGAGTCCCATTTCCCGGCTTACACCTGAGATGATTGCTATCTTGTTCATTTTATCATCTTTTATAGTGGAAAATGTTTTCTCTTTGTGTTTTACAAAACTATTAAAGGATGCTTTTGCAAAACGAAAGCCACTTATTTATTGTTCTTTTCAGTTTATATTTTCATTTTTTTCTTTTCATTATTTTCTGACTTACCCTCACCCTTCCATTTAAACTGGTAAAAAGCATTACTCATTTCTTCGAGTGCAATCATTGACCCATTCTGCCAACCTCACAAATCCCATCTTCGAAACAGATTGCAGGCTTTTTTAAATGATGAATTGCCAATGGAGGTTTGGGTAATAAAGTATATTTTTATACTTTAATTACTAAAATTAGTATATTTGCAGACTATTTACAAATTCCCAAAATCAATCATTATGAATTATAGTTTACTCAAAGAAGTCATAAAGCTTATTGAGGGTTTTGAATCTCATAATGCTTCCGGCAATTATTCTCACGATGTGCGGGGTTTTAAAGAATGGATATATAATGGCATGGGAAAAAAAGGTAAAAAGGTATATAAAAAAGAACCAGAATGGGAGGGGAAGGATAAAGGCAGAACTGTTGAAAGTGTCATAAGCACGTTGATCGTACACATGAACCGCTATGCCAGATCATATTCCAAATCGGCTATTTATGGTTCTGATTTTTCAACGCAGGATGAATTCATATACTTAATTAACCTTCAAGCGATGGGGCCCATGACAAAGATGGAATTAATTAAAAAGAATCTTCATGATAAGCCAACAGGGATGCAGATTATTGCACGTTTGATTCAACAGGGATGGGTTAGTCAGCAGGATTCATCAACAGACAAAAGAAGCATAATTATTAGAATCAGCTCAAAGGGACAAAAGATATTGGAACAGCAGATGGGCAAAATACGTCAGGCAACAAAAATCGTTACAGGTGACCTGTCTGAGGATGAGAAAATGGAGCTTGTAAGGTTGTTAAACAAATTGGACAAATTTCATCATCAAATATTCACACAGAATTTTGGCAGTAGTGAATTGCTTGAAAAAGTGACCACCGAATATTTACCTACCGCAAATTAAATTCTATGTCAAAAAAGATCGCCATCATTGGTTCCGGCATTTCAGGTCTTTCTGCTGCAGCCTATTCGGCAAGCCAGGGTAATGAGGTATGTGTTTTTGAAAAAAACGCCATAGCCGGCGGTAGGGCAAGAAAATTTGAAACGAGCAACGGTTATGTTTTTGATATGGGGCCAAGTTGGTATTGGATGCCCGATATTATTGAAAAATTCTTCAATGATTTTGGATTTAGCACCATTGATTTTTACAAGCTGGTTAAACTGGATCCGCAGTTTGAGATGATATTTTCCACAGAAACATTAAGTGTACCTGGATCGTATGAGGCGTTAAAAACAATTTTTGAATCAAAAGAAAAGGGTGCCGGGAAAAAATTGGACGCTTTCATGCGGGCCGCAAAATATAAATATGAAATTGGCATGAAGCAATTCGTTAATAAACCTTGCCACAGCTGGTGGGAATTTGCTTCTCCAAAAATTGCAGGCAGTATCTTAAAACTAAATCTACTTTCCGCATTTCGTACTTACCTGAACAGATATTTTTCTCATCCACTGTTGAGGACCCTCATGGAATTCCCTGTTATATTTCTCGGTGCATCACCTAAAAACATTCCAGCCCTGTATAGCCTTATGAATTACGGCGGGTACGTAATGGGCACATGGTATCCTATGGGGGGCTACTATGAATTGATAAAAGCAATGAAAACGATCGCAGAGCAACAAGGAGCCAAATTTTACTTTAATCATACTGTTGAAAAAATCTTATCCGAGAAAGGTCGCGTAACCTCCCTCGTTATTAATGGAGTTGAACAAAATTTTGACGCAGTAATCGCTTCGGCCGATTACCATCATGTAGAAAACCTACTTGAACCAGGCCAAAGAAACTATTCGGAATATTATTGGGAAACAAGAACCCTGGCTCCTTCCTGCCTGATTTATTACCTGGGCTTTTCGAAAAGAATATCCAGGCTCAAGCATCACAGTCTGTTTTTTGAATATGATATGGATGCACATATTGAGTCGATCTACGAAAGCAAATCCTGGCCCGATAAGCCATTATTCTATGTTTGTTGTCCTTCAAAAACAGATCCGAATGTGGCTCCAATGGGTCATGAAAATATTTTTTTGCTCATGCCCCTGGCAGCAGGTATAGATGACAGTGAGGCTCAGAGAGAAAAATATCTTCATGAAATGATTCATCGATTGGAAAAGCACACAGGTGAAACCGGACTCTTGTCCAGCATTGACTTTAAAAGAAGTTATTGCGTAAGAGATTTCATTTCGGATTACAATGCTTATAAAGGCAATGCCTATGGCCTTGCTAATACTATTTCACAAACTGCAGTTTTGAAACCTTCTATAAAAAACAGAAAGTGTTCCAACCTCTTTTATGCCGGCCAATTAACTGTTCCTGGGCCCGGCGTTCCGCCTTCGATCATTTCCGGGAAGATTGCGGCAAATGAAGTAGGCAAACTTAAAATGAAGAACCATGAAGCAATTGTTTGATGAGTTGTCCTATCAATTAAGCAAGGCTACAACACAGAAGTACAGCACAAGTTTCTCATTGGGAATATTGGCTCTTCATTCATCTATTAGGCCCTCCATTTATTCAATCTACGGTTACGTAAGACTCGCAGATGAAATCGTGGATAGCTTTCATGAGTACAACAAGGCCGTATTGCTTGAACATCTGAGGGAGCAAACCTTGCAGGCGCTAAATGAACGTATATCCGTCAACCCCATTTTGCATTCATTTCAGGAAACAGTGCACAGGTATAATATTGATAGGAGTCTGATTACTCAATTCCTGCACAGTATGGAAATGGATTTGAATCCAGTTGATTATAACACTGAATTGTATGAAGAATATATCCTTGGCTCTGCCGAAGTGGTGGGCCTGATGTGCCTGCAGGTTTTTGTAGACGGTAACAGGCTATTGTATGAGGAGTTAAAGCCTTATGCAATGAAACTGGGTTCTGCGTTTCAAAAGGTCAATTTTCTAAGAGATCTTAAAGATGATTACCAGGTGCTGGGCCGCACTTATTTTCCTGGTATCGAAATGAATGTCTTTAATGATGAAGTGAAACAAAAGATAGAACTGGAAATTGAGCAAGAATTTCATATTGCGCTAAATGGTATCCGTAAGCTACCTACGTCTTCACGCTTTGGTGTTTATCTGGCTTATCAGTATTATCAATCCTTATTCAGAAAAATTAAGAGTACTCCGGCCGATAGAATCATGCATCAGCGCATCAGAATTCCAAATGGAAAAAAAATATCGCTGATGATGAGTAGCTATTTGCAATATAAAATCGCCGCACTATGAAAATGCTTGCAACCGCCTTTTTGCTTTTATCACCAGGCATGTACAGTCCTCGCATGGTTGACATTGAAGCAATCAGGAAAAACTATGGCATTGCATTGTCAAATAGGTCTGCCTGTCGTGAAATGATAGTTGAGCTTGAGCATCATTCTGGAACTGTTACAGAGCTTGCTTACCTGGGGGGATTTCAAACTATATGGGCGAATCATGTCATTAATCCCTTTTCAAAACTGAAAACATTTAATGATGGAATATCCAATATAGAAAAAGCCGTTGGTAAAGATCCATCGAATGTGGAAGTTAGATTTGTGCGGCTTTCTGTACAAAAGAACTGCCCCCGCATTCTCGGCTATCATAACAACGTAAATGAAGATCGGGTCTTTCTTTTAGCTAACAAGTGGACCATACAATCAGCTGCACTGGCAGGAATGATAGAATCGCTCTTAAATGGAAATAAAGAATGATACACAGGCTTCGCAGAATACAGCAACTGAATTGCGACATAGATACAGCATGGAGCTTTTTTTCAACTCCCACTAATCTTTCAATGATCACGCCGGAAAGCATGGATTTTACCATACTTACGGAAATGAGAGACGAAACAATTCATGAAGGCATGATCATTAATTATAAGATTTCTCCTTTCCTTCGTATCACTCTCGGCTGGACAACACTTATAACTGAAGTAAAAGAGAAAAAAAGGTTTAAAGATTTTCAACAAAAAGGGCCATATAAATTATGGAATCATTTGCATGAGTTTATACCCAACGCGGATGGTGTACTGATGATAGACACAGTTGATTATGAATTGCCGCTGGGTTTTATTGGAGAGCTGATTCATAAGCTGCTAATACAAAAAAAACTGAAGTCTATTTTTGATTATCGCCATAACATTTTGGAAAAAATATTTAATAAATAAAAACAAGCCATATGAACTTAATTATCGTATTGGTTAGTTTCTTTTGTATGGAAGGATTTACGTGGATGATCCATAAATATGTAATGCACGGATTTCTGTGGGTACTACATAAAGATCATCACAATCACACTCATGAAGGACATTTGGAGCATAACGATTATTTCTTCCTCATCTTTGCTATCCCTGCTATAACACTGATGTACCTTGGAAGTACAAAAGAATTTAATTTTTTATTCTTCCTTGGCCTGGGAATCTCCTTGTATGGCATTGCCTATTTTTTTGTACATGATATCTTTATCCATCAAAGGTTGAAACTATTAAAACATACTAACAATCCTTACCTGCAGGCTATTCGGAGAGCCCACAAACAACATCATAAGCATATAACAAAAGAAAATGGAGAATGCTTTGGGTTTTTGTGGGTACCACTAAAATATTTCAGGTTGTATTTTAATAAGCGCACCCGATGAAATCGTATACTTATTTGTTGATTGATTTTACTACTGTAGTTGCCTGTTTTATTTTCTCGTTTCACAAGCGAATACAATTTTACAGACATTTTAGATCCTTTTTTAACGCCGCAATTTTAGTAGGAATTCCTTTCATTGCCTGGGATATTTGGTTTGCAGCAAAAGGCGTATGGTGGTTCAATGAAAAATATACTTTGGGTTTATTCATTTTTGGGTTACCATTGGAAGAGTGGCTTTTTTTTATCTGTATTCCGTTCTCCTGCGTTTTCACATTTTATTGTCTAGATAAATTTTTTGACTTACGAAAGGCTGATAAGTATAGTGGTATTATCACAGGACTAATGCTGATTGTGTCCATTACAGTCGCCCTGTTGTTTCGCAGCCGTATTTATCCATTTGTTACCGCTTTGATACTCGCAGGCAGTTTTATCTATTTATATTTTATTGCTGAGGTGCGCTGGATCGGAAGAGCCTCGCTGGTTTATCTTTTGTTGATGATGGGTTTTTTTCCGGTGAACGGAATACTTACCGGTATGGCCCTTCGATCTCCCATAGTAAATTATAATCCGAACATGATATTGGGTATTCGGGTACTTACTATTCCTGTGGAAGATTTCTTTTATGGATATGTCCAATTCCTGCTCAATGTTTATTGCTTTATGCTTTTTAAAGGAGATCGTCAATTACAAAAAATGCATAGTTAGAAAGCTGTTGCAGTATTAAATATGAAAAGAATTTCCGCCTCAGGAGCATAGGAATCCCTTTGTATCAAATGCATGCGTATTAAAGGCCAAATAAAAATCATCCATCATTTTTACTTTTTCATCCATTGACTGGTTGCGGGAATGTTTTGACTTTTGAGAAAAATTAAAAGTCAAAATTTATTATTACGATGGAAACCAGTTTGAAAATTGCAGGCGCCCTGCTGGGCATATTGGTTCCTTACCTGTTTATCATCACCCTAAATAAAGGAATAAGGGTTAGCCATTTTGATGATGAAAGAAAAGGAAAATTCAAACAAATACTGTGGACCCTAGTAGTTATCGGCACCATTGCTATTTGGATTCTTTCAATTTCAAAAACCCTGGACTACCATACAGGAGATGTTGTTCCCAGATTTGCTATTCCGTTACTTGTAATTGTAATTATGGGGATCTGGCTTCTGGGCAATAAATATTTTCAGACCATACTTTCATCTACATCTTTGGTATCACTTGTGGGAGTTCAGTCATTCCGTTTAGCGGGAACAGCATTTTTTTTAATTACTTACCTCAAAATCCTGCCAGCTCCATTTCAATTAGCAGGTTATGGTGATTTGTTTACCGGCATGCTTGCAATAGCTGCAGCGAATGCAATTCATAAAAAATCTGCAAGTGCCAGAGGGCTTTTTTGGCTGTTCAATGTTGTGGGACTTTTGGATCTTTTCAATGTGTCAATCTTACTGTTGGTGTATTATCCGCTATGGAATAATTCTGCCATCACAAGTGAGGCTGCAACTAAATTTTCGCTCATCATGATACCTGCAATTGCAGCCCCATTTGCCATTTTGTTGCATATCTATTCAATTGTGAGTGCCATCAAACCCAAAAAGGAATTTAGCTTTTAATAATAATGATCATTTATCCTGATTTGTCCATTTTCCAGGACTCAAAGGTTTGCCAATTTTACAGTGGGAAAAATAAATGATCAAAAAATACAAATCCCGATTTTTACTTTTATTGAACAATTCACTGGACTTCTTTATGAAAGAGATTGATACTTCAACTTTAATAGATCCTCAAAACGGAAATCTTGCCTTCAAAATATTTTCATTTTCGGATGGAAACCATTTTGATCACATTCAAAGGTTGAATTATCATTCGATCATCGTTATCCAAAATGGAATGGCGAAATTGAAAGCAGATTTTTCTGAATATTTTCTGGAGCAAAATTGTCTCCTGTATTTTTCACCTTTCCAACCTTTCATGTTAAGCGATGTTCAGGATCTTGAAGGAATTTGTTTGAATTTTCACTCCGACTTTTTCTGCATATACAAACATCATCAGGAGATAGCCTGTAACGGAATATTATTCAACAATATTTATCAGAAGCCATTTATAATTTTGAATGATGAAGAACTGAAAGGATTTGTGGATCTGATTGATTTAATGAGAAAGGAAGTGCAGAGTGATAGTTTGGCACAACATGAATTGCTGATCTCCTATTTAAAAATATTATTAATCAGTGCAACCAGGATAAAGCTTTCTCAATATCCCGATAATGAAACAGAGGTTCAGCCTGGTTCGGAGCATTATGTAATTCAAAATTTCAAAGACGCTATAGAAAAACATTTCAAAACAATGCATTCCCCCAGTGAATATGCCAATTTGCTAAATATTCCTGTAAACACTTTAGCCAAGATCAGTAAATCGCATTTCAATAAAACCCTGACGGATCTTATCACAGAAAGGATTGTAATTGAAGCCAAACGTGAATTGTATCTCACTTCGAAGGCAGTAAAACAAATCGCAAGTGAACTCGGCTTCAATGATGAGTATTACTTCAGCCGGTTTTTCAAGAACAACACTGAAGTTTCACCCAAACAATTTAGAGAATCGGCTGGTTTCGCAAGAGCTGAAAATTAAATAGTTGACTTCTTAATTTATTTGTAATGAAATTTTATACAATCGGTGTATATAATTCAACCGAAAATGAATTTTTTATAAAGCTAATTCAAAATAAGATCGACACGTTTTGTGATATTCGACAACATAGAGGACTTCGAGGGGCCAAATATGCTTTTGTAAATAGCAACAAACTCCAACTAAAGCTGGAGGAATTCGGCATAAAATATATCTATATAAAAGGACTGGCGCCTACTGATGAAATCAGGGCCATTCAAAAAACCAGTGATGAAAAATACGGTATTAAACAGCGCAAAAGAGAAATATTGGATCCGGGATTTGTAGAAGAATATAGCTCCATGATATTGAGTGGATTTGATTTCAAAGAATTCTTCGATTCTTTAATTAAAATAAATAGCAAAAAGATCGCATTGTTTTGTGTAGAAGAAAATCATGAAGCCTGTCATCGGTCAATTGTGGCAGATACTCTTGCTAAGAAATTCAATTATAAAATAAGTCATTTGTAATTTTCCTAACCCAGGCCGACCTATTTCCACCTGATTTTTGAATTGCATTTTTCTGTACGGTGAGATAAATTTTTGTCTTACAGCAACAACTGTTTCTAAAAGTGAATAAATAATAATGATAATTAAAAGCAACAAGTTATGAGCAATGAACAAACGATGAAGGTGATTGACCTTAGTACAAGAGCAACGAAAGTGTTGGCTATTGGCAGATTCACTGAAAAAGCGAAAAGCGCTGCCAAAAGAATGCCGGTCATGACTAAAGAAGTGCCAGCAACTTTGAGCCTGTACCTTTCCGGAATCATCGAGCAATGGTTTATAAAGCCGGATATGAGTGGGCCAGTATTTATTATGAATGTTGACACTAAGGAAGCTGCCAATAAATTACTTGAAGCGCTCCCCTTAGGTTTAGAGGACATGATGGATTTTGATTTGATACCATTAGGTCCACTTACACCACTTCGTCTTCTAATAAATGACAAGGCTGGAGGTTTGTAAGCTTTTCACAGGTGTTTCTCATTCAGTTGTTAGAAAGCCCGCCGTACTTACGTATAGCAAGACTTCGGCGGGCAATTTTATGAATCAATTTCAATAATAAGTATACTGACTCCTTGAAGTAAATTTTTGTCCTGTATTCGGACCCCTGGTTATAGAAACATTTGCATTTTTTTCAACAGGTATATTATCACCATTATAGCTGTACTTGTATTCAAAAGTAAAATCTTCCACTGCACCTTCATACATCTGGAGCGCAGGATTATTTCTTTGCAATTTTATCTGAGGGAGATAAAGAAAGTCTTCAAAGAAATTTTTCAACAGGTAAAAATCGTCCACATTTTTCCCATTATCATATCCTGTAAATTTTACCCGGGCCACCAGGGATAAACTTCCGTTGGCATCCACATTGAAGTCGTCATACTCAGTGAGATTATTATCCGGACTATATTGTAAATCCACTTTTCTCGAAAGAACACTATCCGTGCTACCATTGGCGAATGACCAGTATTTTATTTCTTTCAATAATTCCGAATTATAATAAATGAATTCATAGTGCCAGGTTTTTTCTCCTGACGCTGCCTTGGTGTGCCTGATGGAAATCACCTGGTTCTTATCGTAACTATAATTCAGACTGTCTCCGTTACTGTCCACCATTCTAATCACTCTGTTATTCTCGTATTGAACTCTCCACCCAATCATTTTGGATGCAAAATCTACATGAGTCACAAAACCAGAATTGTCATACTGGAAAGTGAAATAGGGTGATGGCAATCTTTCAATATTCACATCCTTCAGAAGAACATTACTGGCGTCGGTTATTGACGGCTCAGGAGTATCATATTTTTTGTGGCACGAGCTTATTGCTATAAACAATGCCAGCACGGTGATGGTATTATTCTTCATAAAAAAAAATTTCCTGTTTCAAAGAAGTTTCTATTCTCCTTTTGATACGCTAATTTCTTAATGAAGTTGCCAATGAAAAAATCTGGAATTTTAGAAGGAAAAGTTATTCTCCATTGGGAAACTCAGGTCTGCCGTTCGGTAGTCTTATGCAGCTTTTTGCAGGGATTAATGAAAATTAAAAATCAGTTAAGATTTTAAACTAGACAATTTACTTACAGAATTTGAATATCTGATTTCAAATATGGTGCAAAAATTTTATTACCCGGATCGATTTCTGTGATAATGGTGTCAAGGGTTTCAATCGGACAAATCTTGAATGATTCCGCGGTCCCGATTTTATCGTGTTCCGTAAGTGCAACAATTTTATCTGAACAATTCACCATGGCTCTTTTTATTTCACACTCGAAATAATCCTTACTGCTAACTCCAATTTCGTGATGCAGACTACAAACACCCATGAAACATAAGTCTACATGAAATTGCTCCAGCATTCTTATGGCATGCGTTCCTGCAGTGACCTGTGATTCCGGAAGAATTCTTCCTCCTACAATAATCACTTCCATATTTCTTTTGGATGCAAGCAGATTTGCGGCGGGAATATTATTGGTGATTACAATGACTGGCATATTGAGCAATCCTGCTAATGCAAATGTTGTTGTGCCTCCATCTAATATTATAGTACTGCCAGGAGTAATGAGGGAAAGCGCTTTTTCTGCTATAGTTAATTTATCCTTTTCTGAAACATGAATCCTCTCTTTAAAACTGTGAGCCATGGGAGAATGCGGTATTGCACCACCTCTCACTTTTTTCAGGAGGCCGCTTTTGTCCAAAGATTCTATGTCTCTTCGTACAGTAAATTCTGATACTTTTAGGGCTTCGCTGAGCGCCCCTAATTTGACCGATGGGTTTGATTTAAGCTGGTTTAGGATAAAATCCATCCTTTCCTCTCTCAACATTTGCTATATTTTGATATAAAATTAATCAATAATTGCAAATATTTGCATTAAATTGCACGAAATTGCAGAATATGGAAAAGAAAAGGCTATTGGTGGACATGGATCATGTTATGGCAGATATAACTACTAATTATATCAGGTATTACAAACAGGCCACCGGAATACTGGTTCAAAGAGAGGATTTAATGGGAAAACCCGAAGATGCTGCATTCCCTCAGCCACAGTTAATTCATGAATTCTTATTCACTCCCGGTTTTTTTAGAACTGCCCCGGTTATGGAAGGAAGTCAACATGTAATGAAAATTCTCAACCAGGTGTATGATGTATCCATCGTTTCAGCTGCTATGGAGTTTCCACAATCTTTGAGAGAAAAATATGACTGGCTCGCTGAACATTTTCCTTTTATTACCTGGCAGCAAATTATTTTATGTGGATCAAAGAAATGGATATCGGGTGACTATATGATCGATGATCATTTTAAGAACCTAAACTATTTCAATGGAGAGAGAATTTTATTTACTGCCACTCACAATTCACATATTCACAAACAAGGATATACAAGGGTGAATAATTGGAACGAAGTGCGCCAGCTTCTTGTGAAGGAAGAAGTACATAGTATATAGCACTTAGTATATAGTACTTAGTACTTAGACAATAAAAACTATAAGAATTCCTGGTTACCTTGATAGAGAATCAACTTTTGTTCCGTTATAAACTGTTGTAGAATTATCAGCATTGATAAATGTTGCAGAAGCATCGTTTGATAATACCAGCAAATTATTCGAAAGCATTCTTATTTTGATTGGCACCGGGTTGCCTCCTCCTAAATAGTTAATGGTACTGTTGCTGACGATATTATACTTCACCTTTACGAATAGCGGCATCGTCAACAAATTCACTTGTCCGGCCTGATTGATCTCCAAAGAATCATCCTCTCTGAAAAAATAATAATCCGTGGATATTCCTTTGTAATATGAATTCAAACTGGTATTAGTTGGAAAAGTGAGACTCGAAGAAATGAGAGTCCATTTGTTTTGCAATGTTTCTTTTGTTTGAGGAGAAACTTTATCCTTTTTGCAGCTTAATGTTGATAATGAGAATAGGGCTGCGAATAATAATCCTGCATTCTTCATAAGTCAATATAGTATTAGTATAGAGTACTTAGTACTTAGACAAAACTGTGAACAGGCAAAAAACCACAAACAATAAACTACAAACTTATTCATATCCATACACCGCATATCCCCAGGGTTCCATATGCCATTCCTTGCCTGAAACCTGTTCAGGTGATCCTGTAAAAAGATTGAATGGATGTCCGTATAAAGATTTATCAGTCAGCTTAAGGGTCTGTTCTTTATCTGAAAGATTTAGAATCACCAGAACTTTTTTGCCAGATTTTTCACGTACGTATGCATACACAGCATTCGCATCGCCAGCCTTTATTTTTTTGAAAGATGCATCAGCGGAAAGAGCGGGTGTATTTTGACGTAGATTTAATAATGCTGAATAAAATTTCTCACGGCCCAATCTTTTGAACTCCATCGTATCCTTATCAAAAAATTTGATCGCTCTCAAAATTGGTTCCTCCTGCCCACTATAAATCAAAGGAACAGATTGTGCCATAGTTTGACTAAAAATTGCAAACGGGGTATGTGACATTCCGGGAAAAGTTCCGAAGTCGGCACTGTTCCAACTATTTTCATCATGGTTGCTGGTGAAATACATTTGAATAGTATTGGGAGGAAAAGTTGAATCATATTCCATCTTTACACTGTCCAATGCAAATGCAGGGCGCTCACCTTTTGCTACTTTTTTCATCATTTGAAACATTTTCCAGGGATAGACAGCATCAAATCCATTTTCTGCTAAATAAGGATTATCACCTTCAGCTAGCATAAAAATTTGCTTTACTTTTCTCAGGGTGTCAGTGCATTTTTTCCAAAAAGACCCAGGTACATTCCAGGCCACATCACAACGAAATCCATCAATGTCAGAGGAATCTATCCAATATTTCATTGCAGCAATCATGCTGTCCTGCATCACCTCGTTTTTATAATCCAGTTGTCGTGTATCAGTCCAATCGTAAGCAACAGCCGGTTTACCATCTTTATCTTTTACGTAAAAATCAGGGTGACTGTAGATCCATTTGTTATCGGCACCGGTATGATTTGGTACCCAGTCAATAATCACCTTCATACCTTTGGCGTGAATCGTCTTCACTACATTTTTCCAATCCTGCATTGTTCCAAATTCAGGATTAACTGCTGTATAATCCGATACTGCATAATAACTTCCCAAACTTCCTTTTCTATCAAGTTTACTTATTGGATTAAGCGGCATGAACCACAAAGTTCCCACGCCCATATTTTTTAATCGATCCAAATGTTTGGCAAATGCATTCAATGTGCCTTCGGGAGTGTATTGTCGCACATTTACTTCATAAATATTACTCTTCATGATCCACGAAGGATGTTTGAGAGGTGTTTTCGGTTTAGGCTCTTGAGAAAAAGCAACTGAAGTAGTGCCGAGGCCTAAAATCAGAAAGGCATAAAATATCTTCATACCACAATTTACTCACTAAAGATATTTTGAGGTAATAAATTGAACGGAATTATAATTTTGTTCGGTTGATTAGTCTTAAGATAAATTCTTTTTCTGCGGGAGATTGAGTTTGCTTCAGTGTAATGGCAAAATATTCTTGTGATTTCTCTATTTCGCCCTCTAACATATAAATTTTTCCGAGGCTCGCATTTAGTAGATAGTG
>PSRI01000220.1 GCA_003175935.1 Bacteroidota bacterium | reverse complement strand
AAGATGATGGTTC
Organism: Bacteroidota bacterium; assembly: GCA_003175935.1. Lineage (GTDB taxonomy): Bacteria > Bacteroidota > Bacteroidia > Chitinophagales > Chitinophagaceae > PSRI01. The sequence continues at coordinate 7,537 of PSRI01000220.1, read as the reverse complement.
TGCAGCTCTATCAAACTTCCACGCTTACCATGGTAAGCGTAACACCTAACCCATCGCTCAATGACATTCATGTGAATGTTCAACTTAAAGACAGGGCTTTTGTTAGTATAAAAATTATGGATGCAGGTGGACATGAGATCTTGAAGAAAAAGATGCAGGCATCTGAAGGTTTAAATGAGTTTCAACTCGAAGGAACGGGAAAGATGAAGCCTGGAAACTATTCTCTCCAGGTTTTAGTTAACAGTACAGAATCCCTGACAGTTCCACTCATCAAAAATTAAAAAATAAGCGATTTCCGAAATACCCCGTTTGAGATTTACCAATCCTTGCGCTGGAATTCTTTCCAGCGCATTTTTATTTCCTGGATTTTAAATAAGATTGAAGGCTCTTCACATATTCATCGAAAGCGTCTCTTCCTTTAGGTGTGATCTTACAAATGGTTTGCGGATAGTTATCCTTGAAATTTTTGGTTACTTCCAGGTACCCTGCTTCTTTCAATTTCGTGATCTGCACACTAAGATTTCCGGCAGTTGCATTTGTATTATCCTTGAGGTAATTGAATTCTGCCTCCTTTACAGAAATCAGGAGCGACATGATTGCAAGTCTCAGCTGGGAATGTAATATGGGGTCTAGGTCTTTAAACATTAGAAGCCTGCTTTCTACATTGGTTTCTCAATAAATATCCAGGAATAATATAACTCACCAGTATGGCCAGCGCACAAAGGAGAATATTATAATCGAATGGCAAAAAAGTGGAAATAAGTGCCAGCACCCAGGATGCAATAGCTCCCCAGACAAGTGGACTAAATTTCAAAACTCTTCCGGTAACAAAACATCCTACGGCATATAATAACATGTAAAATGTATAGCAATTCTGCCAACCCATACGAGCAAACGCAAATCCAAATAGAACATAGGATGCCACAATGGCTATCCATAAATAATCCAGGCTTTCATCAACATAGGTTTTCACTATTCTTTTCCTCTTGGTTCTCACAGAATAAATAACCGAAAAAATAATTCCAACAAACATGAGATTCCAAACCACATAATGGTATGGAGTATGAACAATAACCTTTAAAACGAATTGCCCAATACTGGCAACAAATACCAGCCATCCCCACAACAAAAAATAAAAGCTATTGTCAACCACTTTCCCTTTTGTTTTTTCTATCATCGTCTGGATGACCTGTAAACTTTCCTCGGGAGAAAATGTTTCTTCTTGCATATTTTTCTTTTTAGCAGGATTTAAGATTTGGTTCTCCATTCAATCAAGCGGAAATGGCCAGAGTTCCGAATTAAGTTAAAAAGCTTTTTCTGAACGCTTGGCCAAATTCCGATCCTTGTTCCTGTCTCTGTTTTTTAGTTCATCATTTGCACTGTGAGTACAAATATTTTACGGTGCTCAACCCCCACTGCGGAGCAATGGAAGATTCGGGCTTGAAAGATTCATATTTTTTCATAGCATCTTCAAATATAACTTTTGCTTCAGCTTTGCTACCACCATACTGCTCGGGTGTGAAAAACTTGTCCTGACCTTCTAATAATGCGACACGGGGGTTATTTGGATTAAGCTCCTTGGCTTTTGCAAGAGCTTCTGCTGCCATCGGACCGTAAGTTTGCCAACGTGTCATTGGGTCAGCCATCATTTTCAAAGTGGCAATCATTTTCTTAATGCAATAGATTTCTGAATTGTCCTTGCTTAGCTCTTCTGCTTTTTTGATTAAGTCATCCGCCTTGTCAGCAGCCTGGTCAATTGCAGTTGGATTTGGAACCTGACCGCCCATTGATTGCATATAACCGGATTTCACGCTGGCCAATGCAGCATAGTAGTATGGAAGCCACTGTGTTTTTTCTGCATCACCAATTCTTTGAAATGAATTTGAAAGATCAGTGAGTCCTGAAACGCTCACCGTTGTATCAACGGAAATCAATTTCGACTCCATCGTCTTTATATATTTATCGCTTTGCGAAAAAGTATTTGTTCCGACAATTACCGCAATACAAATTCCAATTATCTGTTTCATTTTATTTGATTTTTTATTTTATAAATTATTATTGATGGCGTCCTGTGTTCTATCAACCCCAAAACTTATGAATGCACCCAGGTAAATAAATGTTTTTACTGAGGGAATCACTGGTTCCTTTCTAATGCCATTGTAGGAATACTGATAGTTATAAATCTGATTAATTCCAAAAACATTACTGATAGCAAGTACATAAACCACGAACGCTTTGGCATTTTGTTTTCCAATTCCAGGTATATAGTTGAAGCTGATGCTGACATTATTATAATCGGGCGTCTTACCCATATCGTCGAATTTGTATGTATGGGAGTTAATATCATATCCTATATAATAATAAGGTCTTCCGGTAGCGAAATTGTATGAAGCATTAATACCTGCTTTCCATTTGGTGACAAATTTTTTGATTACCAGTGAAGCAGTATGCTTAGCCGCGAAATTGGGCTGAATTGCGTAAGGGAAATTCAAATAATCTCTTTTAGTATCGAGATAGGAATAAGAAATCCAGTAATCCAATCCTTTAACAGATCTTTTATCGCGCCAGAAAATTTCAAAGCCTTTCGCATCTCCGTAACCGTTATTATTAGTCGCGAGCATTTGCTGGTTGCCATAAAATGCCACCGTTTTTAATAGCTCTTCATACTTTTTGTAAAATGCCTCCACTCTGAAAGTAGTCAGGCTCGACACTTTTTGATATTGAAGAATATAGTGTGTTGCTTTAGAAAAACCCAGAGGAACAGGACCTGGTAAATATTGCTTTTCCGGACTCTGATAAAATATTCCATAAGCAACTGAAGCCTGACTTTGTGCACCCAGTTTATATGCAAGAGAAAGGCGCGGCGCAAAATTTGTTTTATCAATCAAAGAGGAGTGCTCGAGTCGTGCACCAACTTTAGCAGCGAGATCGTTGGTTATATATATATCAGATTCGGCGAACCCGGCAGCAAGTTTCTCATTTATTTTATGATCAAATTCCTGCGAATTATAGTCTGTGTAATAAGATCGATCGCTGCTGTAATTGTATTCACCTCCAAATCGAAGCATCGCCAGTCCCTTTAACCTCTGTTCAAATACCAGCTTTCCATTCAAATAGTCACCTTTTAGTTTAAGTCCGAATTTTTTGAATTCGAGTCCAGGCAAAATCACTTCTTCATTCTTTTGATCTTCTAAAGATCCGTTTCTGTCATCTTTATTATTTGTGTAAGAAAACCCTGCATACATCTTTAATTTCTTTCCAATATTTTCTTTGTATGAAAAGTTATGGTACATGTTGAAGTTCTTCAGTTGAAACATGTCTTTATATCCTGGTGTATCCACGCTGGCGGTGCGAAAAGCTAATTGGTTCTGACTAAAATATCCGTAGTATTTTATGATCCCGTTCTTCGATGTTTTTATTCTGAAATTCGCGTCGCCGGTATGATATATGGGATAGGTAGTGTAATCCTGAACTGTGTGATACAATTTGAAAGCCAAGTAGGGATTCGTATAACCATAATTAATTCCCCATGATGATTTTTTGTTTTTTGCAAGATGTTGATAGCCCCCATTCAAACTAATTACGGAGACTCCAATATTTGCTTCACTTCTTTCAGGAAGATCAATTGATTCAAGAATTAGAGCTGAAGAAAGAGCCTGGCCATACAGGGCAGAATATCCACCAGTACTAAAAACCGTTCCTTTAAAAATGAAAGGCGAGAATCTTCCTCTTTGTGCGATACCGGGCACGCTACTGTAGAAAAAATCATTTACCAGCGTGCCATCAATGAATATCTTTGTTTCTGCAGCTGTTCCTCCTCTTACAAATAATCCTTCGGTCTCGCCTACCTGCTGTGCGCCGGGTAGAGTTTTCAATGCCCCAGTGATATCTCCATTTCCACTCGCAGTGGTTACAATGTCAAGTGGAGAAAGTACCGTCGTTTTTTTCTTGTCACTCGCCTCAAATGTTCCTGCAGTAATCACTACAGCTTTCAATTCACTTACCTCTTCTTTCATCACCAATTCCAATTCTGAATTTGTCCCACCCAGCAATATCGTCTGTTCAAGTGTTTTGTATCCAATATTAGAGGCTACGAGTATCTGTGAACCCTTTTCAGTTGTTGTAAATTGAAATCTTCCCAAAGAATCGGTTGTGGCCCCATCATAACTGTCTTTTATACTAATGCTCACTCCTCTAAGTGGGTGCTTTTTATTGTCTGAGACTTTACCTGAAATTGTGGTTTGACCCCATCCTATCTGCCAGGCTATCAGACCTATAGTAATCATCAACGTCCTCATCCAATCATAAATTTATTCCAAATATAAAGTAGTTTATTTTATAAACCAAATGATATTAGAAGTTTTTTTAAAATAAAAATCCCCCTGCTTGAGGGGGACTTTAGGTTGTGCCTATATATTCACCTTATTTTTTAATGACGAGCCTTTCGTGTTCAATACGATCGTTAATTCGTATGAGCACAGTGTAAATTCCATCACTCATTTGTCCGAGTTGGTTAAGTGTGATGGTATTATTTCCCACGTCAATCTTATCGATCCTTCGCATAACCAGCTTACCTGTCATATCAACAAGCTTGATTTCAACTTCACCTTTAAGTGCAGAATACAAACTAATATTCACACTCGATGAAGCAGGGTTAGGCATGATCCTGATTTTGTCTGATGCAAGGGTAGTGAGACGGATCACAAGAATATTACTGTACTTATAAAGTCCATCTTTATTCACCACTTTAATTCGATAGTAGATCACAGTTGAGTTAACATTGAGATCCTTATCCAGGAATTCAAAGCTTGATGGCGTATTGAGTTGTACATTTTTCTTTACACTTCCGATTGATGTAAAGTTTGAACCATCTTCAGACCTTTCCACTTCGAAATGATCAATTTGATCTGTAGTAACAATCTTCCATGCGAGGTTCACCGCATCACTGTGTTGTACAGCGCTGAACTGTAAGAAATCAACCGGAAGAATTACGCAGGGTACAACGGTGATGGTTACTGTAGCACAGGTTGTGTTATTACAATCACCTTCTGCTCTTACAAAATATGTTGTTGTTACTGCAGGGTTCACACTGATACTATTACCAGTTCCCACGGCAGTACCACCGCAACTTCCACTGTACCACTTCCAGCTTGCATTGGTTCCGAGTGATCCTCCCACCCTGGTTAATGTAACAGGATTTGAAGGACAGGTTGTAAGTTGACTCGGCGTGATCGCAGTTGGCGGCGTCGATAATGATTTCAGAGGTAAGAAGAAACTATTTGATGTATAAATACATGCAGGATTCGTGTTAGAAGCACTCTGTACTCTCAATCTGTAGTACTTCGCATCTGCTGCGGTAATTGGATTGATTGTATAGTTTGCTGATGTTGCACCAATAATATCAGTCCAAACAATATTATCCAAACTCGATTGCCATTGATAAGCAATACCGCCAGAGATAATTGTTGAATCACTCAATGTACCGTTCAATGTTGTGGATCCACCAATACAACCTGCATTTGCAGCAGCAGTTACTGTTGGTTGAGGATCGCAAAGTCCGAACTGAATATCATCCAGGGCAACATCATTACCGCAACCACCAGGCGCAGCATTCGTAATCTCGAGGATGATCTGCGTAACACCCGCTGGCATTACGAACTTGAAGCCGTATTGACCCCAGCTGGTGCTGGTAATATCTGGTGTTGTGATGTTACTGATGATGGTATTGTCAGCCGCATTTCGCACAGTAAATATCAGCTTCGGATTCTTGTAACCGCCAAAAGCACCACAGAATGTATTGTAAGCTGAGTTACCAAGGTTTGCGACATACGCAAAGAATGAATATTTCAGGTTAGAACAAGTAATATTAACTACATCACGGTACAGGTTGTTTGCATTATTATCTGCGTTCACAAGCAACATTCTTCCGCCGGCATTTCCTGTATGATCCGTCAAATTCACCCAACGAGTTGTATTACCATTATTCGCATTATCTGAAATGGTATAAGTTTCAGTTGGTATTGGGTTCGTTGTAGATCCGGTGTATTGGGTAGTACCAGTTCCTGGAATTACCGTGGTAAGACCCGAACCACTTCCGAAATCCTGGTTCAATAGAACCGTGTTCAGGGCAGCGCAAGGAGGCAATTCAGCTGCAACCGAAATCAACAATGGTGTAGGTTGGTTTTCACCTGCATCATCTGGTTTACCATTACTGTTAAGGTCCGGATTACTACCGTTAGTCGATACGTCGGTAACCAGGATATTAGTATACCCTGTACCTTTTGCAGTAGCACTATTTTTATAAGTTGTACCTGGAACAATACCACTAATTCTGAATGATACCCTTACAGTGAAATTGTTTGTGGCTACAGGGTATGCATTGAGGTTTTGATTGGCTGCTATAAGATTCTTGGTAGCCGCACTCGTAACACCATCGTAAGTAGGGTTTAAAGCAACACCGGCAGGGTTGCTTACGAGTGTAGCAGTTACGTTCGATATTGCGCCCGCACCATTTATAAGGGTAAGGTCATCTGTGAGTGAAATACCAGTAAGTGGCCAGCTCCCATAGTTCTGCACATAAATATCATAACTCACATCATATGTTCCCGGAGTGGCAGTAGGATTTACTGAAGAAAGTTTTTTCGCAACACCAATACCTGTATTGATGTTGGACATATCATTACTTTGATAACAGGGAGCCGTAACCGCAGTTTTTGTACCGTCAAGGATATTAATCTCCCAATATTTATTGGCGTTGTCCGCCGCCAACAATTTACCTTCGGCGTAAGCGAGACCAACTATAAAGTTACCTGCGATTGGATTGATATAAGTGGCTTGTAGAGGTAAAACACCATAGTCCTGATAGTTTACAGTAAAGAATTTATTGTCGAAGATGACAAGCATCTGTCCCTGAGGTGTAATAATAAGGTCACCATTCTGTGAGGTGATTGGCATAGTTCCCGGAAGAGAAATTGGAATTGCTGGCCCGAGTGTTCCTGTAGTAAAGTCAACTTTTTGTAATGAAAGTCCATAAGGACCGGAACCAGTAAAGATCAGCTGGTATCCTACACCGTTAGGATCGAAGACCAGACCGAGAATTGCAATACCTGGATAAGTTGTAAGCAATGCTGTTGAAGGCGGACAGGAAGATCCTGGCTTCCATCTCCACACATATGTATTACCGCCTGTATATCTGGTATAATAAAGGTTTGTGTCTTTGGGGTTAAATGCAACACCGGAGCTACTGATACTGAATCCAGGAGCACCTAATGTAGGGGTACATGCTAATGGTGGTAATTGGGTAAGGGTTTTGGTTGAACCATTATAGCTAAAATCCGCGAAGCTGTTACTTCCACTACAAGGCTTACCAATAGCTACAGGCACGGAATAAGTAGCCTGAGCGTTCACACTCACATATCCAAAACAACTGGCAATAACCAGGAAGAATATATGAAATGATAACCTACGTAAAGTGTAAAAATAGGTTTTCATATTACGGGATTTTCGTGTTTTTCGTGAATATCGGTCCCATAGAATT
>PSRI01000097.1 GCA_003175935.1 Bacteroidota bacterium | reverse complement strand
TTCCTATTCTATAATATCAATCACAGCTTACTCTTAACTTTAAGGAAAGTTAGAACATGCTTCGCAAAACTATCATGCTCATTTGCACTTTGCCTGCAATTTTAGTTACAGCGTCCGGGTTTTCACAGGAAAAACCTCTTCAAATTCCGTTATGGGCAAATGGTGCCCCGGGATTTGAAAAATTAAAAGATGAACCGGAACAGGCCCAGGACTATTGGGTGAAACACATAAACAATCCTTCGATAACAGTATTCCTTCCTCCTAAAGAAAAAGCAACAGGAGCTGCGATTATTGTTTGTCCGGGTGGTGGTCACAGACTACTCGTGTATAATGCCGAAGGGGTAGAGCCCGCTCAATATCTCAATAAACTTGGTGTTGCAGTCTTTGTGTTGAAGTACCGACTTGCAAGGGATTCCGCGTCACCTTATTCCTTAGACAAACATCCTAAAGAAGATGCATATCGGGCTATTCGTTTAGTTCGCAGTCGCGCCAAAGAATGGGGGCTTGATACGAATCGTATTGGCATCATGGGATTTTCTGCAGGTGGCGAAGTGGTTAATATGGTTGCTTATACTTCAGGTGCAGGTGATCCAAATTCAAAAGATCCTGTCGACAAACAAAATGGAAGACCCAATTTTCTAATCTTCATTTATCCCGGGCCGTTAGGTGTTCCTGATGTAGTGCCTGCAGATACTCCACCCGCATTTTTACTTGCAGCTAATGATGATGCCTGTTGTTCAGGTCCTACAGTTAGTTTGCTGGAAAAATTTCGTATGGCGAAGATTCCTGTTGAAGCACACATTTATACTCAGGGAAATCATGCATTCAATATGGGTTACAGATCAAAACTTAAGTCAATACAAGGGTGGCCTCAGAGAATGGCAGATTGGCTCGAAGACAATAATTTCCTTCAACCGAAAACCGCAGGGAAATAATGGAACGCGATTCGAAATTTCTAAAATCTGCAGCGCATTTCCTCGTGCCTGATGTAATTAAAGCTTCAGAGTTTTATCGGGATAAATTGGGCTTTGATATCCTGGGATATTTCGGCGATCCTCCAATTTTTGTTATGGTTTCCAGAGGAAATATTGAAATACATATGTCGCAGATAAAATCTGCAATTAAAAAAGCAAGCGATTTTCAATCGCTCCCCTGTGATTTATATATCTGGGTGACTGAAATTGACGCGCTGCACCAGGAATTAAAAAAAAATAATGTTGAAATCCTTGAAGGACCGGTTCAACGTGTTTACGATTGTATTGAAATTGTCGTGAAAGATTTGAATGGCTATGTTCTTGTTTTTGGTGGATAATTTTCTTATCATCAACAAAAATTAAATAATGAAACTCACCTCCAGAAGAGAATTTATCAAATTCAGTTCAGGGCTGATTGGATTAACTCTTACTGAAAGCGCCTTTCGTGTTCCGGCAAAGTCACCACTACTTTCATTTTCAACATTGGGTTGCCCCGACTGGACCTTCCCTACTATCGTTGATTTTGCAGTAAAGAATAAATATGATGGAATAGAATTTCGGGGGATTCAGCGCCAATTAGATCTTACAAAATGCCCGGAATTCAATAGCATAGAAAATATACTCAATACAAAAAACATTTTGAATGCAAACGGTTTGAAGGTTGTTGATCTGGGTTCATCATGTGAATTGCATCATACGGATACGGCTACACGAATAAAACATATTGATCATGGCAAGAAATTTATCGATTTGGCAGATCAGCTGAATTGTCCGAACGTTCGTGTATTTCCCAACAAATTACCTAACGACGATCAGCGCCAGGCTGTTATGGAACTTATAATTAAAGGTTTGTTGGAATTAGGTGAATATGCAAAAGGAACGAAAGTTCATATTTTGCTGGAGTCACATGGAGATGCAGTTAAAACCAACGAGCTTAAAACAATGATGGAAAGTGCCGAACATCCAAATGTAGGATTGGTATGGGATATTGTTAATATGTGGTCTGTTACCAAAGAACCACCTGCGGATGTTTATAGAGAATTAAAGAAATACATCAGACATACTCATATCAAAGACGCTAATCTGGTTGATGGAACCCCTTATTATACCCTGGTAGGAAAAGGAGAAACTCCAATTTTTGATGCTGTTGATTTGTTGGTTAAAGATGGCTACAGCGGATACTATAGTTTCGAATGGGAAAAGCTTTGGCATCCTGAAATTGGTGAGCCCGAAATTGCTCTTGCCGACTATCCGGTAACCATGCGAAAGCATTTTGAATCAAAATCGTAACGGCCATATTCGAACATTCATTGTAACGATTGCGGACAGAATAATAAATCACCTTCCTGTAAATACTTGATATATAGCCTTTAGAAATCCCGGCATCTTTCTTGGGAAAAATTCAGCCAACCTGTCTTTGAACACGATCAATAGCTTTTGACTCAAAAAACTAAATGACATGTTCAGGAATTATTTCAAAATCGCGATCAGAAATCTTTGGAGAAACAAGATCTTTTCAGGAATTAATGTATTCGGACTGGCTCTGGGAATTGCTACCTGTCTTTTAATCATTTTGTTTATTCAAAATGAATTGAGCTACGACCGATTCAATAAAAAATCAGATCAGATTTATCGGGTAGTATTTAGGGGGTCTATGGAAGGTGGTGAGATTAAGGAAGCCAATGTAATGCCCCCTGTTGCACAAACTTTCAAAAACGAATACCCAGAAGTTTTAGAAGCCACTCGTATTCGAAATGATGGAAGACCCAGAATCAGTTACGGTACGAAAACCTATCGCGAGAGTGAACTTGCATTTGCAGATTCAAATTTTTTCCAGGTATTTAGTTTGCCATTCATTGAAGGTGATCCTAAAACAGCTTTGCTTGAACCATATAGCGTTGTTATTACCAGAACAACTGCAAAAAAATTCTTTGGAAATGAAGATGCGTTAGGAAAAGTTCTGGAATTTAAAGATCAAAAAGCAACTTTAAAGGTTACAGGAGTAATCGAAGATGTACCCCAAAACTCTCATTTTCATTTCGATCTATTTGGATCAATGTCCACACTCCCTGAGGCAAATTCACAAACCTGGCTTGCTTCCAATTTCTTCACTTACCTGGTGTTACCCAAAGGATATGATTATAAAAAACTGGAAGCAAAATTTCCACTCGTTGTTGAAAAATACATCAGCCCACAATTGAAGCAGGCGATGGGATTAACAATTCAGGAGTTTCAAAAAAAGGGAAACAAAATCGGATTTTACCTTCAACCACTCACAGATATTCACCTTCATTCAGATTTAACCGGCGATATAGAAGCTCATGGAGATATCCGCTACGTTTATATTTTCAGCGCAGTAGCAGTTTTTATGCTATTGCTTGCTTGTATCAATTTTATGAATCTGTCTACAGCTGGCGCATCCAAAAGAGCAAGAGAGGTTGGAGTTAGAAAGGTCCTTGGATCGATGAAATGGGAACTGGTTCGACAATTCCTTGTTGAATCATTTATTCTTACCGGACTTTCGATGGTAATCGCTCTGCTGATTGTCTATTGGGCAATACCTATTTTCAATAATCTGGCAAATCAAAATCTCAGTCTACATCTACAATCAAACAAATGGGTAATTCCTACTCTAATTGGATTTGCAATTTTTACCGGATTACTCGCGGGTAGTTATCCTGCATTTTATCTTTCATCTTTCAATCCTGTAACCGTACTCAAAGGAAAATTTTCATCAAACAAAAAAAGCATTGGACTTAGAAGTGGCCTCGTGGTGTTTCAATTCTTTGTTTCTATATGTCTGATTATTGGAACAACAGTCGTATACAGACAACTTTCTTATATCCAGCAAAAGAAACTGGGTTATGACAGGGATCAGGTAATGGTTGTGGAAGAAATTTATTGGCTCGGACAAAATAAAGATGCTTTTCGCCAGCAATTATTGCAGGACCCAAGAGTAGCTCGTGTAAGTGAATCCGGGTATCTTCCCGCAGGTTCGTCATTCAGCAATAATTATTTTGCCTATCCAGATACCAAATCCACTCAAATGGTGAAATCAGTTCGGTATGATGTGGATTATGATTATATACCGACCCTGGGAATGGATATAGTTGCAGGAAGAAACTTCTCTAAGGAATTTGGTACTGATTCATCCGGAGTAATTCTAAATGAAACAGCGGCAAGAGCATTCGGTTGGAATCAGGATGCTTTAGGACATACCATCACTCACCTTGAAAACGATGGTAAAAAATTTACTTACCACGTTGTAGGAGTTGTAAAAGATTTTCATTTCAGATCACTGCACGAAATGATCACGCCTTTGGTAATGATTATGGATAGAGATTATAGCTTTATGATTGTGAAAACTAAAACCAAAGACATTCAGGGATTGATAGAGACCATGAAGCAAAAATGGACTGCCCTTACTTCTGAATCTCCTTTTATATATTCTTTTCTTGATGATCGGTTTAATAATACCTATAAGGCAGAACAAAACATTGGAAACATACTGGGAATATTCGCTGGACTAACCATTTTCGTAGCCTGCCTCGGACTTTTCGGACTTGCTACATTTACTGCCGAGCAAAGAACAAAAGAAATTGGAATCAGAAAGGTTTTGGGAGCGAATGTAAGCGGAATTGTATCACTACTTTCTAAAGACTTTCTTAAACTGGTATTTGTGGCGTTTATTATTGCATGTCCTGTTGCATGGTTCGTAATGAATAAATGGCTGCAGGAATTCGCATATCGTACGCAGATCAACTGGTGGATTTTTGTTTCAGCTGCTTTCATTGCGATAATCATAACAATTATTACCATTAGCTTTCAGGCGATTAAAGCTGCATTAGCTAATCCGGTGAACAGCCTGAGAAGTGAATAAGCGCCAAGACTCCAATATAAAATCGAAAGTCGGGATCAATATCCCGACTTTCACCTTTAACAACCTCATCACTCACTATTGATACGACATTCCACTTTCACGATTGTTAGAATAATACATCACTTGCTTGTGTTTACCATTCAAATATTTTGTTTTGAATTTTTGATGAAGTGTATTTGATTTTTTAACACCATTTACCGTCAATTCGGTGTCAGTTAATTTAAGATTGAATAATTTGTCCTCAGAAGAAATTATTTTTTCAGAAATGAGATCAGCAACAATACTTTTAAAGACTTTCCGGTCTTCTTCTGCCAGTTTGCGGTCCACTTCTGCCTGCTGCCTGTCTTTAAGGGCCTCTTCTCGATCCAGCTCTGCCTGTTTTCTGTCTTGTTGCGCCTGCCTTCTATCATCTTCTGCCTGTCTCATATCTTCTCTTGCATGTTCACGCTGTTCATTAGCTTCTCTTCGATCAGCCTCAGCTTGCTCTCTATCCTTATCTGCTTCCACACGATCAGCTTCAGCTTCTTCCTGATCTTTTATTGCCTGTTTGCGATCCACTTCAGCCTGTTCACGATCTTTCCTGATCTGTTCCTTTATTTTTTTTATAGTTCCTTCGTATTTGGGGTAATCTTTTTCGTCAATTTTTTTTCCATCAACAGTAAGGTCAGTAACAACATCATTTTTTAAATACATGTGATATTTGTGACCACCTTCATCTCTGTAATCAATTTCACTTTCCCCATTTGCACTATCGTTATTGTCAATTGAAATCCTCGTTTCGGATTTTATAACGGGTTTTGATTTTACAGTTACAGTTTTCTTTTGAGCAATTGCTCCGGTTGTGAAGCAAATTGCAATCGGGAATAATATGATCCTGTTTAGCTTTTTCATTATTTCAGTTTTAGTAAATTTTAGACAATACTCATCCTGTCCGTCATTCAACAGATTTTTAAAACCAAATGCTTCTTGCCGGAATTTTAATCTTCGGAACCTTGAGATGCGCGCCTACCCTAGTCCGTAAGATTGGATGGAAGAGTTTTTATGATTGGATTTTTAGGTATTTATTTTCGTTCGCTTCCTCTCTGTTTCATGTCCAAATTTGAACGGATTTGATCTGCCCTTGCCTGAATCCTGTCTTTTTCTGCCGCTTTTCGATCAGCAATTGCCTGTTCTCTATTTCTTTCTGCTTCCATCTGATCTTTTTTCGCCTCAATCCTGTCTATTTCAGCTTGTTCCCTGTCTTTTATCGCCTGTTCCCTTTCCACATCCGCCTGGTATTTTTCCATCTGCTCTTTGCTTATGGAATTATTAACCATTACTACGTTTTCATCAACGTCCGGATTTTCTTTCACATCATCAGGCAAATCGCTTTTATCTAAGGTGATAATTTTGCTATAATAGGAAATAACAATGGGTTTATGTCGAGATTTGGTAACCTGATTTTTTCCTGTTGCTTTTTTTACTTCTTTTATTTCCGCCGCTAAATAATCATCTCCTGCCTGCATTATAATCCCTTGCTCCTTCTTATCGGTGGCTGATTGCTTTGTAGGCATATTCATTGGGGCGGTGGAAGGATAAGCGATGGAAAACAAGGTTAAAATACACAGAACAAGCAGACTGAAAAGCGAGAATAATTTTTCAGAAACTTTCAAAGATTTATTCTTTTCAAAAATGATTCTCGATACTCTTTCAAAGAGTTGATTTTTCTTTCCTGGAAATGCCAGGGCAGGAGAACTTAAACTCAGTGAGTATTCTTTGAACCTTATAAGTGCCTCCACAAATTGCTTTCTGTCTTTTGTTATCTGCAGTGCAATATCATCGCAACAATTTTCCCGCTCCTCACGCAAAAGGGAAGAAATCCACATTAGGCCCGGATTAAAAAAGAACACAGTTTCTACGAGATGCTGCAAAAGATTTGTAATAAAATCATTTCGTTTAATATGAGCCAACTCATGGATGATTACAGCCTCCATTTGCGAAGCTGGAATATTTGCCAGGTATCCTAGCGGTATAATAATTATCGGTCTAAAGTGGCCTATCACAACAGGAACGCGAACCAATTCTGATTGCAACAATTTAATAACCCTTCTTATTTGCAGACCTGCACATAGAGAATTGAATTTCTCATTCCATTCCTTACTTACATCAACTCCCTTATGAGTTCGTATTCTTTGGGTATAGAAAAGTCCGCCCATCATCCTGACACATTTCCAACAAAAAATGACAAACCATATCAATACTATTGCAGAAGCGTTGGAGCTTAGATAGGCGGAAAATTTTCCGGCAAACTCACTTAACAGGCTGGCTGAAATTAATCCGGTAGCATTTGAAAGGCGTTCATTTAAACTGGTAACAGATTTCCATTCAATAAAAAAAGTAATTGTAGTAATGGATACAAATGACAAAAATAAAGCTAGCAGAATCTTATATCGTAAAGAGGATTCAGACTTTTGAGTGAATAACATGGCCACTCCGGTGAGAACTGTTAATATGAGACCTTCCCACAATGAGTGGACAAGTGTCCAGCAAATTGCCTGCGTCATTTTTTCCATGGAGATATTTAAGAGAAAGCCCGTCATTATTCTTATTAGTTTTTCCCTTTTGCGTCAAAGTTTTTCAATAACTCTTTTACTTTATCCAGCTCCTTTTTGGATGTCTTGTCGTTTCCCAACAACGCTAATACCATATTACTTACGGAACCGTTATACATAGAATCGACAAATTTTTCCAGCATGTATCCTTTCGTTCTATCCTCTTCAAGTGCCGCACTATAAATATGTTTCATGCTGGATTCATCCCTGGTCAACATCCCCTTTTCTGCCATCACCTGCATTAATTTCAAAGTGGAGGTATATTGTACAGCTTCCTTTTTTTCATTGAGTGTATCGTGTACAAAACGAACCGTCGATGGGCCGTTTTCCCACAATATTTTCAAAACTTCCAACTCCGACTTGGTTGGAGCGACATCATTAGACAAATGCTTTTTCTGCCTCTTCATGAATCCAAGGTACGATAAAAAACGTACGTTCCAAATATAAGCTGAACTTTTTTGAAAATTTTAAGAACCTCGATAAGTTTTTAAAGGAGAAGGCTATAGGTTCCTGCTCCACCAGGCGCCGGCAACTATAAGAATAAGAACTGCAATCAGCAGGTATGCCTTATTGAGATTTTTCATTCCCTGGTTTGAATGAAAAGTGGTGTGACGAACATTTTCATCCGGAAAACTAAGAGAGTATTGAATATGCTGATCGGCCCGGTTGTAGCTTGAAATAAAATCCTGAGTTTCATCCGCGCTTACATGATCTTTCAAACTCTGGTATTCATATCTCAATTTCAACTTGCGGTTGTAATACCAAAATTGTGTCTGCAACTTGAAGGCCGGACATGAAATATTATCTTCAGCCGGCTCAACATCCCAATCTTCAGGTAAGTCCACTTCTACTTCTTCTAAATAGTGCGCTGGATATTCGATTTCAAAAGGCATTGTGCGATGTGCATCCTGTGGTTTCTTAAGAAGATTTAATATAGTATAAGGTGAAAAATATCCTTTCCTGTTTGTACCATCAAATTGCCACAGATTCATGATGCTATAATATTCCGTCGTGTTAAACTTGCCCGTAACTTCATCATCTGCATAAACCAGGCTATCCGCGCTTATTCTGTCATAATAATTTCCGTAATAATCTTTGTACCTCTTCTGCATTTCATAAACACTGTTGTTGTGGAAATCATTTCTAACGTCGTCGGCAAAAGATCCGGAAAAGCTGGTACGGATAATAAGTCTAGCTCTTCCTGAAAGATCAGGTACCTGGTACACTTCGTGAATATCAACCATTCCTTTTTCCTGAACTGGAATTGAAATCAAACTGGTAGTTGTATCACTAATTATTAGTCCGCATTGATAATCGGGATAAGAAATATTATCAATGCTTCCGCGCTGAAATGAAATTGTTGGATCGAACCAATAGAATTTTCCATTGAGATAAACCCTCACGGTCACATGGTCAAAATTTGTTGGAGCTGGTAAACACTCGTAAAGCTTCTTCTTATACTCTGTATTAATCAATACAGGCTCAGCATCAATATTCATTGCCCTCAATAATGTGCAGAGTAAATAAGATTTGTCTTTACAATCACCGAATCTTTGATTAAAAACTTTATCAGGCGCATTGGGCTGATGAGAATTTTTTCCCATCTCTATTCCCATATACCTAATATCATCCTGAACAAACCGAAGCGCTGCGGTTATTTTTTCTTCCGGCTTAGAATATCTTGTATTTATCTCGTCAATTTTCTTCTGCATTGCTGAAGAAAATTTCACCTTCACCGGAAAGAGTTTAATTGCCCAATTACCCACTTCCTTCCAGTTTTGAAATTCGCTGATCAAAATAGCATTATATGGATCATACCAGGATGGAGTTTCATCCTGTAAATGCACTGCCGGTAAATTATTCAGACTCCATTCGTAGATTTTCTCCGACCCACTTTGTTTAGATGCATAGCTAACTTCCGATATCGTATTCTTGATTTGAATATTTCTGCTTGCAGGAACAATTACCTTATAAAAAAGATTGTATATAGGGACAGAATAAGAAGTTGAAAGTTCGTCTGAGTATTTATTTTCAAATACAGGATTGAATCCTTTTATTGTGTAACTATATTCAATGATATCGCCTTTGCGAACGTCTTCTAAAAACAGAACTGCGGACATGGCACCATCGTACAAAAATTTTCTAAGTTCTGTTTCCTGATGTACGAGCTTAATTTTATATGGTTGAAGTTTGTTTATGGATTTATTTTCCCTGATTATGCGAATTGAATGAAAAATCAATTGATTGTATGACGGATCAAAACTCACATTGATCTCCGATCTGTTTTGAACTCCGGCCTCTGAAAGGATTCGAATTGCTTTTTTGTAGTAGCTTGATTGTTGACTTAATGAGGTTTGTTTTTCAAAATCAAGATTTACATATCCGTCCTCAGCCTGGTCATCCAGTTTTGTAGTGGTGTAATCAAAATTGTTACGGGTAATCCAGTCGGGTTCCTTTTGAACCGTCATTTTTGCGGTTTGCGAAAAAAGGGAACTAAAAGAAGAAACAATCAGGCTCAGGGATATGAAAACAGCTTTTTTCATACTCTCAGGAAGATAACACAATTTATGCTAATTCGATAAGAAGACGGAGCGATTGAAGGCTCAGCTCACCGAATTAGACATCTGTCAATTGAACACTAATGGGTGGATAAAATTTGATCAGCTTTTGTGATTGAATTGTTATCGGAGTTTGATCTATTGGCTTTAAAGCCGATTGGATTTCTCACTTGTGAGATGGAAGGTAGTAGGCTTCCGATAGCTTCAAAAATTATTGCAAAATTTCCATCATATTTTAATTCCATTCCATCGATTCTTTTTCTCAATTCCTGGTTTTCATCCATCACTCTTCGAATTGCAACAAATGCCCTCATAATTAATATGTTCACTTCAATTGCTTTGGAACTCTTCAATACCCCGGACAACATTGCGATACCCTGCTCTGTAAATACATAAGGATTGTATCTTCTACCTCCCCAACTTGAGGTCACATTCTGTGACCTCAAGTCTTCCCACTCTTTATCGGTAAGCTGAAACATGAAATCGGGCGGAAATCGTTCTGGATTTCTTTTTACAGCCTGATTTAACTCTTTAGTTTCCACGCCGTATAATGTAGCCAAACTAAAATCTAACAAAACCCTTTCACCACGTACCCAAATTACAAGGGATCTGATGCTATCCATTTCAATAGTCATAGAATTGGATTTATGCCTCAAATTACTTTTACTCCATTTATGTGCAATGTGTTTAATCCCATCATTTGTTAGGAATTTTCCCAAACGTTAAAAATTAAAAAAAGAAAGGTAAATATTTGTTCGTACGAAATATTTCCTACCTTTAAGTTATGAAGCTATCCAAAAAAGAAGAAGGCTCTCCAACTGAGCCAACAAAATCAGAGCTGGAGATCCTTCAGGTTCTCTGGAAATATGGCCCATCAACTGTGAGATTTGTAAATGACCAGCTGAATGAGCAAAAAAGAATGGTCCAGTATACCTCTACATTAAAGCTCATGCAGATCATGGTGGAAAAAGGAATTCTCAGCCGTGATGAAACTCAAATGAAACATGTCTATTCAGCTGCAATGGA
>PSRI01000256.1 GCA_003175935.1 Bacteroidota bacterium | reverse complement strand
AACTCATATTCTCATATAACCTTTGTTGATGGGCAACAAAAGCTCTTTGTAGCAGTATTCTAAATAACCTTTCAAATTTCGGAACCTTTATGAACAGGTTTTCTAAATCATCTTTATGAATACTTGATATTTCGGAGTCTTCGATGGCATCCACATTTGTAAGTGCAGGTTTCCCTGTTACGATACTATACATGTCACTTGTCCACCAATCTTCAATCGCAAACATTACTGTGTGCTCCTGTCCTGATTCATCAACGTAAAATTGCCTGACGCATCCTTTATTTACAAAAGATTCGTAATTACATACCTCTCCTGCCTGAACGAGGAATTGTCGTTTGCGAAGTTTCCTGATCTTAAGCATGGAAATAAAGAGTTCCGTTTCCTGATCCGACAATGAAATATACTTTCCAATATTTTGAAGAATGAGTTCGTGCATGGTCAATGAAATGTTGGCATAAATTAAAATCCGTCACGCAGTGATGCGTGACGGAAAGAAATTTAATCCAGTTCGCTTATTATTTTGCGCCATCAAAATGTTTGGCAACTTTGGACCAATCAACAACATTCCAGAATGCCGCCAAATAATCAGCGCGACGATTTTGATATTTCAGGTAGTATGCGTGCTCCCATACATCAACACCTAATATGGGTGTTCCTTTGACTTCGGCCACATCCATCAGGGGATTATCCTGATTGGGAGTTGATGATACTTCCAGCTTTCCGTCCTTCACTATCAGCCAGGCCCAACCGCTACCGAACCTGGTCATGCCTGCGTTTGCAAATTTTTCTTTGAATGCGTCAAGTGAATCAAAAGTAGAATTAATTGCATCTCCTAATTTTCCGGAAGGAGCTCCACCGGCTTTTGGAGCAAGAATTTCCCAGAAGAAACTGTGGTTCCAGTGACCACCACCATTGTTTCTAACGGCCGGACTAATTGACCCGGCAACCTTAACCAGTTCTTCCAAAGATTTATTTTCATTTGGAGTTCCTGCAATTGCTTTATTAAGATTATCAACATAAGCCTGATGGTGCTTGCCATGGTGAATTTGCATGGTGGTAGCATCAATGTATGGTTCAAGTGCGTCTGGTGCATATGGTAATGCGGGAAGTGTAAATGCCATAATATTTAGATTTAGTATTAAAATTATTTTTTAGAGTCTGGCTGTACCGGTCTTCCTGAAATTGGATCTTATGATTGGAAAGATATACGGGGATTGCAAATTTACTGTGCAATAATTGATTCCTCAAAAAGAATACAAAAGGGTTATTTGATCGAAAAATAAATGCAAAAGCTGCAATCGTTTGTCCTGAATTTGAAATAAGTCGCCACATTGTGATTAAGCAAATGGTTTTTGTGGTAACTTTCTCTGCTCCAAATACTCTATATCAATCAAAAATTTTGTAGAAGCATGAATAAAAAATCCGGCTCTGGTTCCCGCCGAAACTTTATCGGGAAAGTCACAAAAGCTGCTGTGATGGCAGGATTAGTGCCTAATTCTGTAAGTGCGCTTGTTTCGAAGAATGAAATCGAAATGAAGCGGGCGGCTCCATTTAGTCCGAACGATCAGATCCAGATTGCATTAATTGGCGCAGGTGGAATGGGAAATGCAGATCTTTCAACTGCTTTAACTGTTCCGGGCGTCAAACTAATCGCAGCCTGTGATTTATATGATGGCAGGCTGGCTGACATCAAAAAGAAATATGGCAACGACATTGTCACAACAAAGGATTACGGGGAAATACTTTCGCGAAAAGACATTGATGCTGTAATAGTTGCCACGCCTGATCACTGGCACAAGGATATTACCGTTGCCGCACTTAACAACGGTAAATCTGTATACTGCGAGAAGCCAATGGTGCACGATATAACAGAAGGGCCCGCAGTTGTTGATGCACATTCTAAAAACAAATCAATTTTACAAATAGGCAGTCAGGGTATGAGTTCCCTGGGCAATGAAAAGGCAAAAGAATTGTTTGAAGCTGGTGCTATTGGAAAACTAAATTATGCGGAAGGATTTTGGGCCAGAAATACGCCGGGCGGGGCATGGCAATATGATATGCCCGCGGATGCATCAGACAAAACTGTGGATTGGAAAAGGTTTTTGAAAAATTATCCCGACAGACCATTTGATCCGAAAAGATTTTTCCGCTGGCGTTGTTTCAGAGACTATGGTACCGGTGTTTCGGGTGATCTTTTCGTTCATTTATTTTCAAGTTTACATTATATCGTAAGTTCCCAGGGGCCCAATAAAATTATGGCAACGGGCGGCTTGAGATATTGGAAAGATGGAAGAGATGTGCCTGATATTTTGCTGGGAATGTTTGATTATCCTCAAACAGAAAAACACCCAGATTTCAATTTGTCTTTGCGGGTAAATTTTGTTGATGGTACTGCCGATAGCACCTACCTCAGATTAGTTGGAAATGAAGGTTCCCTGATTGTAGAATGGGATAAAGTAACGCTCACGAAGAATTTCTCTTATCCACCTGTTGATTATGCAAATGTTTTGAAAGGGCAGCAATATGCTCCCGACTATGACCGCAAAAAAATGAACCCACCTGAAGTAACTGTATTTAAAGCTGAGGACGGATATAAAGGTGCCCATTTTGATCATTTTTACAATTGGGCAAGGGCAATTCGTGGTGGGAAACCTGTTGTTGAAGATGCTTTATTTGGCTATCGTGCAGCAGCTCCGGCGCTGTTGTGCAACGATAGCTATTTCCAGGAAAAGCCTATAAAATGGGATCCTGTTAAACTAAAATTGTTGAGCTAAAAATTCAAAATATGTATAGAAAAATAAGTATTGTCTGCCTCCTGGTGTCCGTAACACTGCTGCTATCTTTTGATAAAAATAATAGTGGTACCATTCCATCAAAATCCAAAGAAAACCATGCTGGTGGATGGAAAACCCTTTTTAATGGAAAGGATCTTACCGGATGGAGAACTTATCAAAACAAAGAACAAAATAGTTGGGAAGTTGTAGATGGACAATTGCATTGTAAAAAAGACGCAACAAAACATTGCGATATTCTTACACTCGATGAGTACGATAATTTTGAACTGGAAGTGGATTGGAAAATTGATAAAGCGTCCAATAGCGGAATCATTTATCGCTGTAATGAAAAACATGGAGCTCCGTATGAAACGGGACCGGAATATCAATTAATAGATGATGCCGGATATCCAGAGAAACTGGAAGACTGGCAGAAGAGTGGTTCAGATTATGCCATGCATCCTCCAAGCAAACTTGCCGCTAAACCTGCAGGAGAATATAACCACACAAAAATTGTAGTGAAGGGAAAGCATGTTGAGCATTGGCTCAATGGTGTAAAGGTTGTTGAATTTGAATTTTGGACTCCTGAATGGAAGAAATTAAAAGAAGCAGGCAAATGGAAAGATGAAGCTGAATATGGAATGTTGACAAAGGGTCATATCGACTTACAGGATCATGGTGGCGGAGTTTGGTTTAAAAATATCAGGGTCAGATCCCTGTAAAAAATTCTCTAAAAATCTTTAGGGCGCTTAGGCGCCCTTTTTATTTTTTTGAAGTGAGACGATGAAGCTTTTTGCCTTTTTGTATAAATGGAATTAATTCTCCCCTCGATTGCATGTCATGTTTTACAGTTACGGCGTACCATTCAACGGATCTTTCGAAATCAACTTGCTTCTTAGAAAAGTATTCAATTACTGATTCCACAATTTCTGTGTAAGTGAGCTCCTTTCCATTCTTAAGCGAATTCTGAATGGCAGCATGCATTTTGTTATAGATTTCAGTGGGAATATTCATCTTCCTTCCTGTGTTTGGATTTAGACATTCAGTTTTTGACTTTTTTGAGCTGGGCATCTGTTATCTTTTTTGTCTGAAAAAATTTTGAATGAGTTCAACACATTCAGTTTTCATAATACCTTTTACAACTGTGGTTTTGGGGTGAAAGGGCCAGTGGTCTTTGTTTTGTGCGAGTATTTTATTAGGACTAATGCTTCCGTTTTTTTCATCATCTGCTCCGTAAACAACTTTTCCAATTTTGCTCCAATACAATGCTCCGGCGCACATGAGGCAGGGTTCAATGGTTACATAAATAGATGCATCCGGAAGATATTTGCTTCCAAGGAAATTAAATGCAGATGTTAATGCGATGATTTCAGCGTGTGCGGTGCTGTCATTGAGTTTTTCAACCTGGTTATATCCACGAGCAATGATCTTGTCATTCATTACTATAACTGCGCCAATTGGAATTTCTTCATCGGCGAGCGCTTTGTTCGCTTCTATAATGGCCTGCTTCATAAAATACTCATCATTCATCAATCTTAATTTTATTCTAAATTATTCAAAATTGAAGTTCTGCAAAATCGTCTTAAGTTTATATTCTAATATTTATTCGAAATGGCAAATTTGAGTGTTTCAGACAGGCTTGATATTATTGAATTGGCGAACAAACTATTTATGTATACCGATGCGCAAATGTGGGAGAAATTGCTGAAGGAGGTATTTACAGAAGAAATCTGGTTTGATATGGTGAGTATGGGTGCGGGGCCGGCCCAGAGGATAACAGCAGAAGCAGTTTGTGAAATGTGGAGACAGGGATTTACGAATCTGGATTCTGTTCATCACCAGGCGGGCCATTATTTAATTGAAGCCAGGGGAGCGGATGCAGAAATTTATGGTTATGCTGTAGCAACTCATTACAAGAAAGAGGCGATTAAGGGACATACCCGAAGTTTTACAGGTAGCTACGAATTGAAGGCAACAAAAGGAGCGAATGGATGGAGGCTTTCAAAATTTAAATACAATCTGAAATTCTCTGATGGTAATCTCACTCTCGAATAAAAGAAATAAAATATTAATATCCGGACATACTTAGAAAATGAGTTGGTCAATAAAGAAAACAATTGTAGTACTTCCCGTAATAGTATTGGCGCTTTTTTATCTGAAAGCAAAATATCACTCCATCTCTCAAATAAGCAGGGTAAAGGATTTTGGTGCACTGACACTAACATTCTTTTTATTGTTTCTAATAATATTTATAGATGTTGCGCGCAGAAAAGAAATGGAAAGTTTGAAGGCATTTATACTTTGTACTTTTTATGTGTATGTTTTTGCCGTACTAATTCTCACGGGATATTTTGATTTGTTTCGAAAAATTTCAGAACATGGATGGTTGCATAATCTGGTTCAAAGAGTAGATCGAAGTGAAAATATTAACCTGATTCCTTTTAACACCATTAAAATTTACAGATTTTCTCAGAAACAAATTTGGGGAAACCTCCTCATGCTGATGCCTCTTGGATTTTACATTCCCATGTTAAGGAAGACCCGTGTAAATTATTTGCGTGTGTTCTTAACAGCGGTAGCTGTATCAACAAGTATTGAATTGCTTCAACTGCTCACAAATTTTAGAAGCTCTGATGTTGATGATATAATTATGAATACAACAGGTGCAGTATTAGGATTTTTTATTTTTAATATTTTGTCGAGCCCGTATTTTGCCAAAGAGAGAAAATCGGCAATCCTGAGTCTTTGAAAAAAAAATGCCCCGACGATTATCGGGGCAAAAGTTAAATAAGTTCCAGGCTATTTTTTTGCTTTTTCTTTATTGAAGAAAACTCCGGTTCCTGAAACGGGGACATTGCCATAATAAATTCCAAAACCAGAATTTACATTGTATTTCATTTTCAGTTTTTCATGTAATTCAGGATTTTGTTTTTTGCCGTTTACTAAAAGCTCATCATTGGTCAGTGCGAACCAGTCTATACTATTCTTATTAGGGGCACATTTTGCATTTACCAGGTCTTCCATTAGTCCTGTTAGCATTTTTTTCTGTTCTTCCATGTTAGGGCCGCTCCTGGCTCTTAATAGACTTTCCATTGCCAGCTTATCATTGAAGTTTTGAGCATTTTCCATTTTCAATTTAAGGAGTGCCTGATTTTGCTCGGCTAATTTCTTTTGGAATACAAGTGCATCATCTGCTTCCGGGTTCTGAAGATTGGGATCCCCGCTCAATTTCATTTGCCCCTGCAGTGCCATCATTTTGCGGTTCAGTTCAATTTGTGATTCGAGATATGCAAGATTGGCTGCAAGTTTATCCTGCTCAATTCTTAATGCGTCTGCGTCTTTTCCATTTGCTTTTTGTGATGCTGATTCGATTTCCCTGATTCTGTCTTCTACCCGGCTTTTCTCTGCCATTAATTTTGCCAGGTCACCTTCAGTGTTAATATTATTTAGTTTTAGTAATGGACTCTGCATTGACTCCAATTGCATTTTCATTGCTAATTCATTCTGAACCTGCTGCTCAATGAGCTTTTTGTACATTAAATTCTGATCTTCAGAAATTGCACCCAATTTTTCCTGTAGCTTTTTGGCATTGTTGTCTTCCAACTGTGCTTCCATAGATTTTTTGTGGGCTAACTTTTCGAGTTCAATGGCAGAAAGTATCTTACCTGCAGCAGGACTTACAGACTCCTCAATTGCTTTAATTGTTCCCGCATAGTCGTCGTATTTGTTTTCCGGTATCTTTTTCCCATCCACATAAAATTCAGTAAGATTTCCATCAACTTTTACAATTTTATATTTTGTTCCTTTTGTATTAGTGGCTTCTATTGTTGATTTTAATTTCCCATTATTAGAATTTGTATTGGTGGTGATAGAAGGAAATTCCTGTTTGGGTGGGATGGTATCTGATTTCTTATCCTGGCCATCGTCGGTTTTTTGATTTAGCGGCTCAATCTTTTGTGCCAGTACTTTCGGTTTAGCATTTTGGGACAGAGATGTTTTGTTAGCATTGGTCGACATAAAGGAAAGACATCCTAATGCGATGATGCAGGCAGCAAATATTCCTTTTTCCATACTGTTTAATTTTTTATGTTCATTTTGCAGGATACGTTTGGCTCTTTTGAGTAAAAAGTTTCGGGACCCAGAGATTGCAGGCGCATAACTAATTCCCGAATGATGAAATTCTTCAAAGGAAACCAGGGCCCTTACATAGGTAATTTTGTTTCCACTGCGCATTACTGCTATATCGTCACAACAATTCTCCCTCTCTTCACGAATAAGGGAAGAAATCCAGAGCAGCGCAGGATTGAAGAAAAATATGGTTTCAGCAAAACTTTGAATGAGGTTTATGAGATAGTCTGATCTTCTGATATGAGCCAATTCGTGCAGGAGAATGGCTTCAACTTCTTCTGCGGGCAGGTTGGCGAGCATCCCAATAGGTACAAGCACAATGGGTTTTAATGTTCCTATAACCATTGGTACTTTTACAATTTCAGACTCCAGTAATTTGATCGCCCTTCTAATTTTTAATGTATCAGCTAATTCCTTGAGTTTATCACTCCAATTTGAATCAACTTCACTTGCCTTATAATTCTTAATTCTTTGAATATTGGCAAGGTTCGAAACCAGCTTAACAAATTTTATCGTAAAAAGGATGAACCATAGTCCTACAAGCAGGAACGCATTCTCGTTTAGATATTTAATTATTGTTGAAAATATCGATTGACCCTGTTGATCCTGTGATTTGTTGGAGTTAAAAAATGCCTGATCTAAATTAATTATTTGATTTGTGGTCGTTGACGATGTAATTATAGTTGAAGCAGTTTGCTTTTGGCTAAAGAGTTCCCACCCGAAAGTAATTATTGTAGAGGCAAGAAATAGTGTGAACAGGAAACTAAGTACACTATACCGCTGGAAAGACTTCATTCTGTTGGAAAACATAATTATAGCTCCAGCCAGAATTGCAAATAGCAATCCCTGCCAAAGGGAATGAATGAATGTCCAGCAGGTTGCCTTAATAATTTCGTTCCAGGTGAGCATCATAGTTGAGGTATTCAACATAAAAGGAAGTTTTGAAGTTTATTTTCCTTTATTCATTTTATCAAGCAAATCCCGAATGGCATCCAATTCTTTCTTTGAAGTTTTTTTATTACCGAGCAGTTGAATCATTAACGTACTTGCGGATCCGTCATATATATTGTCTACGAAGCGGTCCAGAAGTAAGCCTTTCATTT
>PSRI01000041.1 GCA_003175935.1 Bacteroidota bacterium | reverse complement strand
TTTTTTGCCCAACCTTTAACACTTGTATAACGTAGATTTTATACATTCTGTGTAGCAGGGAACGGTAGTTGATTTTAGTAGGGCCTGTGCTTTTTCACCCTGAAACAGCGGATGGGGTCAAAAGAGGTTTTTTCGCAGGGATTCCCCGAATTATTAACAGTTTACATTGGGCAATATGCATTCAATGAGCCCGTTGAACTAGAAAACAGGAATTTTGTCGGGTGGTAACAAACGTAAAAAAACAGGAGATTGAGTCGTACCCCTGCTGATATGGACCTTATTAACGGGTGCATTAACAATGACCGCAGGGCCCAGGAATTGTTATACAAACAATACCATGGTCCTATGACTTCTATTTGCCTGAGGTATACCCGAAATGAGCACGATGCCATAGAAGTATTGCATAATGGATTTTTGAAAGTTTACAAGAATATCCAGCAATACGACGGAACAAAGGCAAGTCTGTACACCTGGATCAGAACGATCATGATCAACTCTGCCATTGATTTCATCAGGCAGCGCGACCGCCAAAAGCAGCATATTGAAATTGATAAGGCTGCGGAACCGCAAATCGACAGTGAAGTGATTCAAAAATTGAATGCAGATGAATTGTTGAAGCTGGTTCGTAAACTTCCCCCCGCAACCCAGGCCGTATTCAACCTATACGTCATAGAAGGTTTCAATCATAAAGAAATTGGATCCATTATGGGTATAAGCGAAGGTACCAGCAAATGGCACCTGAGCGAATCCCGCAGACTACTACAGAAATTATTACAAACCCTATATGTAGTTAGATGAACCAGAAACTACCATATGAGCAAATGATTGCAGACAAGTTGCAGCACTTGCCACTGCCCGATGCGGATGAATCGTGGCAGGACATGAAAAAAATGCTTGACAAGGAAATGCCACCGGGAGGTGGTAGTGGAAGAAATGGGTTCTCTCCCCGCAAATGGTGGTGGATGGGCGCAGCTTTCATTATGCTCCTTGGAATTGTTGTAACTAAAGTGTACCTGAAATCAGGAGACAAGATTCTAAACTTATCATCCGGTCTTGCTTCGACTAATTCAGGAAAATCAAATGAGGAAAATAACAATCTATCAAATTCTTCTGCATCAAATAAAAACTCAAAAAAGACTATAGATCAAAAATATACACTAAATAATCAAAACAGTTCATCTTCATCCGATAATACAATCCATAATGGTCCAGATAAGAAAAGCCTGATCGAAGAAACTAAAAAAGCAAATGCACCGGCTAATTCAGTAGATAACTCAAATAGTAAATCTTTAAATAAAGATGCTACTGAATCTTCTGTTTCACCAATTTCAACCGGATCAATTGATAATTCCCATGCAAAGGAAGCCAACAGCCCTGTTTTGAAAAGCACAAAGAATTCAAATAAGGCAGGCAATAATTCAGCGGCTAAAAATACTGTGGTAGGCACCGGACTTGCAAGTGCTAAAACCGGAACTTATGGCAGTGGATCGGGTGCGAAATCAGGAACTGGGAATGGTTCATCAAAGAATTCAGGATCTGCTAATAATTATGATTCGAAAAAGAATGGAAACTCAATTGCAGAAAGCAAAAATCAGCCAGGTGAAGAAAATCTAAACAGGAGTGTCACATCATCTTCTTCAAAAAATTATAAAGGTAAAAATGGCCGTAAGAATAAAAATGGAGTGGATGCAGGAGCTGCGTACGTTTACTCAAAGAGTTACCAGGATTACGAAGTAAACAAACTCGAGAATTCAGCTGATGCGCAAACAATTCGATACACGAATCAGCAGGACTGGAAAAAATGGGGAATGTATAGCGACTACACAAAAATTGATGAAGCTGCAATTCCTTACGCACCCAATGGAGCAAACGCAAAAGCGACAGGCAAGCTGAGTAAAAAAGATGTGGAAAAACAATTCCGGGCTGAAGCAAGAAAAGAGAAACACGAAGAAAGAGTTGCAAACCGCAAGCCATTCTTCGGAGAAAAAACTGATCGCTGGTTTGCTGCAGGTTTAGCACCTTATCAAAACTTTGCAATTGGACCTCAGGAAGCATACAACTACAATTCTTCAGCCAATAAGGGTATTGCCACAGACTATATTCCTGCACCTTATTTGCAGTTTCATTTAACAGACAAGGTCTATGTCTTGGGAGAATTTCAATTTAATAATCCCCAGGCGACCTCTTCGGTGTTACTATCTCAAAAGAATTATTATAATCCCGGACAAGATCCTTATCAGCAAAATGTTTACCTCCGCAAGCTTTATTATTTTAATATGCCGCTTAGTATTTATTATAGTCCGATTAAGAATGTATACGTCGGAAGTGGATTACAATTTTCTTCTCTTAACAGCGGGATAGCTTATATGGAACAGGTTAACCAAAGCAACCAGCTTCTATATTCAGAAACTTTCAAAATAAAAGAAGATTCACTTGCGGCCAAACTTACCGGATCTGAGTTTCGTTATCTTTTTGATGCAAACTATTACTGGAAACGATTCATGTTTGGTTTCAGGTATAATCAGGCATTAGGAGATTATATCAATACTCAGGTGAACAATACGACCAGTAAAGCCAAAAACCAGGCATTCGCGCTCTATTTCCGTTATAACATTTTAGTGAGTGGTCGTAAAGGGTCGCAATACGATCCTATGAAATATTAATAGCAGCTTGGCGTTCTCTTTGCGCCTTAGAATGAGGTATTTGCAGGATTACTTTCCGAAGATCTTTTCTAAATAATCCTTCCTGAATTCAATGTAGGTTGGATTGCCACCCGGACTTACATTCGGCTGCCTGCAGGTAAACAAATCCTCTACCAGAGATTTTAATTCGGATTGCGTAAGTGTTCTCCCCGGCTTCACACTCTGTTGAATCGCCAGGGATCTCATTAATTTTTCCCTCTTTGAAAATTTCACATCGCTTGCAAAATGTTTGTATTGCTCCAGCATTTGTTCTATCACCAATTTTTCATTACCCTGTTCAACATCAGCTGGAGTACCCTGGATTACAAAACTGTCCTTACCAAAAATCTCAACCTGGTATCCCAATTGATTTAATTCGGGAATTAATTCCTGGAGTAAAACGGCATCGGCAGGATTTAAATGCAGACTGGTAGGAAACAAGCTCTTTTGCGTCGCCATCGATTTCCCTTTGTATGCTCCAGCAAATTTTTCGTAAAGAATTCTTTCATGAGCCAGTTGCTGATGAATCATAATGACTCCTGAAGTTGTGGTTGCAATTACGAATTGCTGATGGATCTGCAATAACGGGGCATCTTCAACTATTTGTATAACAGGTTTGCTTTTGAGAAGATAATCATCCGTGACTTCTGCAGATTTTCTTTCAGTAAGAATTTCATCTCCATTTTTATCAGGCTTTTCATAAAAATCTTTCCAGTTTTTCAAGTCGGATTTTTGTTCTATGAAATGGGCCTGATTTTTTTGAGTGAATGTTTGATAAAGGTGGGATGATGAAGTTGCGTTTCTGATTTCATCAGTCACTGGTTTTGAAACTGCGTCCAGTCTCTGAATAGATGGATCCAGGTCGAAATCGAGGGTAGGTGTAATACTGAAATGTGCCAATGCGTGTTTCACAGCAGCCTGAACAAATGCATATACTATTTTTTCATCCTCAAATTTTATTTCCTGTTTAGTTGGATGGACGTTTATGTCGATTTGTGCAGGATCAAGGTCAATAAAAAGTACATATAAAGGAAAGCTATCGGTGGGAATCAGTTCCTGGTAAGCCGTCATAATTGCATGATTCAGGTAACCACTCTTAATAAAACGATTATTTACAAAGAGGTACTGGTCACCACGCGTTTTTTTTGCAGCTTCAGGCTTGCCAATGAATCCATAAATGTTGAGATAGTCGGTGTTTTCCTGAACCGGGACCAATTTGGCATTGTAAACACTACCTAATAACTGTACAATTCTCTGCTTTAATGTGCCTTTTTCCAGGTGGAATAATTCCTGTCCGTTTGCTGTTAATGAGAAAAAAACATTCGGGAAAGCCATTGCTACCCTCAGAAATTCATCAACAATATGCCGCATTTCTGCGGCATTACTTTTTAGAAAATTCCTGCGCGCCGGAACGTTAAAAAACACATTTTTCATGGAGATATTCGTCCCAACAGCTGTTGCAACGGGTTCTTGTCTGAGTACCTGGCTGTTTTCAATTTCTATATGTGTTCCTATTTCATTTTCAGCGCGCCTTGTTTTAAGTTCCACCTGGGCGACTGCTGCTATGGATGCCAGTGCCTCGCCCCTGAAGCCCATCGTTCTGATTCGGAATAAATCATCAATCGTGTTGATTTTGGAAGTTGCATGTCGTTCAAAACTCATGCGTGCATCAATTTCGCTCATCCCCGAACCATCGTCAATTACCTGGATCAATGATTTCCCGGCATCACTAATGATCAGACGGATATTTTCCGAACCCGCATCAACTGCATTCTCCAAAAGTTCTTTCACTGCGCTTGCGGGTCTTTGAATGACTTCTCCTGCGGCAATTTGGTTCGCTATATTTTCGGGCAGTAACTGAATTCTGTCTGGCAATTCCTTCTTAATTTGTGGCTGTAAAAATACCGGAATAATCCGAAGGCCTCAGCTCATATGCATAAGAAATTATTTACGCTTGCATTCCTATTTTATACCCTGGGAGCAATAGCTCAAAAGCAATCTAACCTTCCTGCAGCAGACTGGGTGGACAGTGTGTTTAAATCCCTGAACGAGGATGAGAAAATCGCGCAGTTAATGGTAGTTAGATTGTCATCCATCGATTCTAAAACTCGAAAGGTTACTTTTTATGACTCCGCTGTAGCGGCTTCAATTACCAAATATAATATTGGCGGTATCTGCCTGTTTCAGGGTGGTCCTATTACTCAGGCGAATTATATAAATTATTTTCAATCTATCGCCAAAACACCAATTCTGATTTCTATTGATGCTGAGAATGGTTTGGGCATGCGAATGCTGGATAGTGTAATTGCACTTCCCCGACAAATGATGATGGGAGCAATTGAAAATCCGCAGCTGGTTTATGAATATGGCCGATGGGTTGGTGAGCAATGCAGGAGGGCCGGAATTCAGGTAGATTATGCCCCTGTAGTAGATGTCAATAATAATCCCAATAACCCTGTAATAAATGATCGTTCCTTCGGAGAAAATAAATATAAAGTTGCGCAGTTTGGTGTAATGTATATGAAAGGCCTGCAGGATGTTGGAGTGATGGCCTGTGCCAAACATTTCCCGGGCCATGGTGATGTTGCCGTAGACTCCCATCTTGATTTGCCGGTAATAAATAAGTCCATTTCTCAATTGGACTCACTGGAACTTTATCCTTTCAAAGAAATGATCAAGGCAGGAGTGGGGGCCACGATGGTCGCGCATCTGTACATACCGGCAATTGATAATACCGCGAATCGTGCAACTTCTATTAGCTACAATAACGTAACAAAATTATTAAAACAGGATTTAGGATTTCAGGGTCTCACATTCACAGACGCCCTGGAAATGCAGGGTGTTGCTAAATATTATCCAGGCGGCGAAGCTTCCCTGCAATCATTAATTGCAGGAAATGATATGCTATGTTTACCTGGAGATATTCCCGGAAGCATCGACAAAATAAAACGCGCCATTAAAGATGGTAAACTTAGCTGGGCCGATATCGATGCACACGTAAAAAAAGTATTGTTTGCAAAATATGCATACGGACTCAACATCTGGCACCCGATAAATACTAAAAATCTTTACGAGGATTTAAATTCAAAAACATACGAGATAAAAAAATTAATTGCAGAGAACGCAATCACTTTAATAAACAATGACGATAAGATTCTTCCGCTCCTAAGTATCCAATCCACATACGACTCGAAAGAAAAAAAAGATTTGAAAATTGGTTACCTGGGATTAGGAATAACCAGGGATAATAATTTCGCAAAGCTGATGCGGAGTAATTATAATGCTGATGTTTTTTATTTCACTTACAAAGAAGAT
This sequence comes from Bacteroidota bacterium, assembly GCA_003175935.1. Taxonomy (GTDB): domain Bacteria; phylum Bacteroidota; class Bacteroidia; order Chitinophagales; family Chitinophagaceae; genus PSRI01. The sequence continues at coordinate 17,316 of PSRI01000041.1, read as the reverse complement.
CTTACCCGTGTCGCTACAATTGCCCATCTTTTAAAAACCAGGTATGATTTGGTAGTTGTAGGATTGCATTCTTATAATCGTTTCCCTGCAAATAATTTTGGTATTAGTGACCCTGCGTTGCAATTGCTGAAAACAGTTAAGAGCGAAACTAAGTCAGTACTACTGGCATTCGGCAATCCATATGTCATCAAAAATTTCTGCGACACAAAAAATATTCTGGCCTGTTATGAAGATGATAGTGTTACCCACGATGTTGCATCCCGAATTTTAAGTGGACAAATCGCTGCCCGGGGAACATTGCCTGTCACTGTATGCGAAAACTACAAATACGGAGCCGGCATCAGGACTTCTGCCTTGCAAAATGGTCTGGCATCATACCAGGAGATCATGAATGATAAATTTCATGCGGTTGATTCTTTGGCCAATGATGCCATCAGGCAACATGCTACTCCGGGTTGTTCGGTTCTTCTCGTAAAAGACGGGAAAATTGTTTATGATAAAACTTTTGGCTACTTCACTTATGACAGTACCAGGGAAGTTGGCGTTGAATCTATTTATGACCTTGCATCGGTAACAAAAATTTGCGCCACAACCATGGCTGTTATGAAATTGTATGATGAGGGTAAATTGGACCTAAACAAAAAACTCGGGGATTATCTTCCATGGGTTAGGGGATCAAACAAAGAAAATCTGGTGATAAGTGATATTTTATTACACCAGGCAGGGCTCAAAGCATGGATACCATTTTACAGGGAAACAATTGATACAACAACTGGTATACCATTGAAAGGATTTTATAGCAAAGAAAAAACGGGTGAATATTCTATTCACGTGGCAGACAGCATGTACATGAAAAATTCCTGGAGAGATACCATGTATCAGCGAATCCTCCAAAGCCCACTTAGTGAAAGAGGCAAATATATTTACAGCGATAATGATTTTATTTTCCTGGGTAAAGTAGTAGAGGAAATTTCAGGAGTACCCCTTAATGATTATGTTCAAAAGGAATTCTATAATAAATTAGGTTTAGTAACTACAGGATTCAAACCAAGGGACCGGTTTGCTCTGAATAGAATTGCACCAACAGAAAAAGAAAAATACTTTCGTTTGCAGGAGATACAGGGTGATGTTCATGATCCGGGATCAGCCATGTTTGGAGGAGTTGCAGGCCATGCCGGACTCTTTAGTTCGGCCTACGATCTTGCAGTAATGATGCAAATGGTTTTGGATGGTGGAAAATATAATGGATATTATTTCTTTTCTCCTGAAACAATTAAATACTTTACAGCATACCATAGCGAAATAAGCAGGAGAGGATATGGTTTTGATAAACCTGAAAAAGACAATGCAAAAAGAAAAGACCCATATCCATGTTTAAGTGCCTCAGCTGAAACATTTGGGCATACAGGATTTACAGGAACCTGCGTATGGGTGGATCCCAAATACAATATGATTTTTATTTTTCTTAGCAATCGTGTTAATCCGGAAGGTGGCGACAATAACAAGTTGTTAAAGCTGAATGTGCGGACAAATATCCAGGAAGCATTCTATAAGGCTTTGACCAGCCAATAGACATTCATACTTAAAACACTGCAAAATGAGAAAACTGTTTCTGCTTTTCTTCGCGAATTTATTTCTGTCCACCGCCTTTTCCCAAAAGACTTTTATTTGGTGCGGAACATTAATTGATGCCATTTCAAATCAGCCTCAGAGTTCAAAAACGATCATCATTGAAAAAAACAAGATTGTTGAAGTGCGCGATGGCTATGCACAACCGGGCAAAGATGACAAGGTAATTGATCTCAAAAAGATGACGGTGATGCCAGGCCTTATGGACATGCACGTTCACCTTGAAGGAGAAACCAGGAAAGGAGGTTATGTCGACAGGTTTACCATGAATCCCGAGGATATCGCTTTCGAAGCTGCCGGGCACGCTCAAACAACTTTAATGGCAGGCTTCACAACTGTTAGGGACCTTGGGGGTAGCGGAGTAAATATTGCATTGAGAAATGCAATTAATAAGGGACTTGTAGTTGGACCGAGAATTTTTACTGCCGGAAAAGCAATTGCAACAACCGGTGGACACGCAGATCCGACTAATGGTTTTAGAAAAGATATAATGGGCGATCCAGGTCCGGATAAAGGTGTTGTGAATGGAGTTGATGACTGCAGAAAAGCTGTGAGGCAGAGATATAAAGAAGGCGCAGATTTAATTAAGATCACAGCTACGGGTGGAGTTTTGAGTTTGGCAAAAAATGGTCAGAACCCACAATTTACCGAAGAAGAGATGCGTGCGATTGTTGAAACTGCAAAAGATTATGGATTCAAAGTTGCGGCCCACGCGCACGGAGCAGAAGGAATGAAAAGAGCAATAAGAGCAGGTGTTACGTCAATAGAACATGGAACCTATATGGATGATGAAGCTATGGATTTGATGAAAAAATTCGGAACATGGTATGTGCCCACAATCATTGCAGGAAAATCTTCCAGTGATTCAGCAAAGGTTCCCGGTTATTATGCAGATGTGGTTGTACCAAAAGCTTTGGAAGTTGGGCCACACATTCAGGCAACATTTTCAAAAGCATATAAGGCCGGAGTAAAGATTGCATTTGGAACAGATGCCGGAGTTTATCCTCACGGAAAAAATTATCTCGAGTTTGTGTACATGACCGAAGGTGGAATGCCTCCGATGGAAGCAATCAAAGCAGCAACTATTAGTGCTGCGACATTATTAGGAGTAGAAGACAAACTGGGAACAATTCAAAAAGATAAAACTGCAGACATCATTGCAATTGACGGCGATCCTTTAAAAGATATGAATCTGATGAAGAATGTAGTGTTTGTAATGAAAGAAGGTAAAATTTATAAGCAGTAGAAGAAGTATAGAGTACTTAGTACCTAGACTAATACAAAAAATACTTATTATCCGGTAACCGGCATATTAAATACTATATTATTGAACCCTGAACCCTGAACATTGAACGTTTAACCCTTTTTCTTCTGGTTAGGATTTGGGTTGCGATTTTGATTCTGGCTGGGATTTTTTTGATTGTGCTGATCCCGATGGTCACGCTGATCACGATTTTTGTGTTTGCGTTTGCGATCGCTGCGTTCAAGATTGCTGAGGCTTATTTGCCCAACAACATCAACAAATTCGGGTTCAACTTCTTTCGGTTTGTTGCTTACTACTTCTTCAGCTTCTAATTGATCAGGCTTTTGTCCCCGGGCATTCATACCGCGAATTTTTTTCACGGTTTCTATTGAGAGTGGGTATTGCTTTGTATTATTGGGAAGTACATACCACATCATATTGCGGAAAATATCTTTCTTGGTGAGGATTGCAGGTCCCTTCATCGTCTCAAGCATATCGGCATTATCAGGGAATCCCTGCAATGCATCCAGATAAGTGTCGAGCTCATAATTGAGACAACATTTCAATCTTCCGCACTGGCCTGATAATTTTGTTTGATTGATGCTTAGGTTCTGATATCGGGCAGCAACTGTTGTCACGCTTTTAAAATCACTGAGCCATGTGCTACAACAGAGTTCTCTGCCGCAACTTCCAATTCCTCCCACTTTTGCTGCTTCCTGTCGCGTGCCAATCTGCTTCATTTCCACTTTCACTTTGAATTCTGAAGCATATATTTTAATTAATTCCCTGAAATCAACCCTGCCATCCGCAGTATAAAAAAAAGTTGCCTTCCTGCCATCCGCCTGAATTTCCACTTCACTCAATTTCATTTCCAGTTTAAGCTGGCGGGCAATGGCACGGGCCCTCATCAATGCGGCGGCTTCTCTTCCTTTATTTTGCTTCAGTACTTCCAGATCTCGATCTCCGGCTCTTCTAAGGATCTTTTTTAATTCAGCATCGTCTTCTTTTACACCTTTCTTTTTGAGCTGAAGCCTTACCAGTTCACCTGTCATACTAATCTCTCCCACGTCAAATCCACTTACTCCTTCTACTGTTACCAGGTCGCCTTTTTCAAATATTTGGACTGTGGAATTACGGAAAAAATCTTTCCTGCTTCCCTGGTTAAAGGAAACTTCAACTATTCTGCATGAACTTTCGGGATCACTGAAGGGAAGATTGGCGAGCCAGTCGTATACGTTCATCCTGTTACAACCACCGGTGCTGCATCCCCCATTGCTCTTACAACCTGCAGGTTTTCCACCGGTTGCTGTTCCGCAATTGCTGCAACTCATATCACAAGCATTAAAGATTAATAATTATTCAATAAGCAGGGGTGGTAAAATGTTACACGTGTAGCAAGGGCTATTCTATATCGTTGCTCAGGAACTCCTGGTAAGTTCAGGCTATAAATTATCTATCATTTCACAATGACATTTCAAAGGTCATCAGGTACAGTAATATGGATGACTTCAATAGAATAACTATATGGAATAGATAAACACGTATTCAAACACCGCATATTCACGCTTCACAAATTCGGTAACAAATTCCCGGTCTCCCGGCTCTATTATTTCCAAAAATAGCGAAATGTTGGTAAAAACGGCCATTTACAGACTTTTAGTTAAGTCCCCCGGAACCTGAATCAGTAGTATTTATCGGGTTTTAGGAAGAAAAAAACATTCATCTCTAATAAATATCCCTAAAATACCGGGTGAAATTATCAGGAGATGACAATTGCCTCATTGTTTGATATTATATGGTAGATGCGAATGGTGAGCGCATGAAATAGCATTTTCGCATTAGCATTTCTTTCGATATAATAGGATGCTTTGTCTAATTCTTCGATAATGGATTGCTGTTGGGATAAAGAAGCGATTTTATTCAGCCTTTCTGCAAAATCCTTTTCATTACCAGGCATTACAGTAGAATTTGGAGGCATTACCCTAAGCCGTATGCTTTGCTCTAACAAATGATTAAAATATCTAAGGAACTGCTTTTGCTTTTCCCGGCCCTGCTTATTAATTTCTTCGATCCATTTCACCTGGGCAATTGGTCCTGTTTTAAGAATCGCGTTCAGCCATTCTCTTAATAAACCCTGCCAGTCTTCCTCAGCGTGTTGCATTAATTGTAAAGCTTCCCTGTAATTTCCTTCACTAACCGATGCCAATTGCCTGGCTTGTTCCGGATTGGTTTTCACCCTTTCGATCAGTGCTTCTTCAATTTCTTCAGTACTTAAGAGAGGAATTTTTATTAGCTGTGTTCTTGAAATAATTGTTGGAATAACCAGGCTCTCGTTTTCTGCAACCAGAATAAAAACAGTATTTGCAGGGGGCTCCTCTATCAATTTTAATAATTTATTACCCTCGTTGCCTAAATATTCAGGCATCCACATGATCAAAATTTTATATGGGCTCTCAAAACTCTTAAGATTTAGTTTTCTAATAATATCTGTGCATTCATATGCCGTGATATTCCCCTGTTTATTCTCTGCTCCAATAAATTGCAACCAATCGTAACTATTTCCATATGGATATAGCTTCACGAATTCCCTCCATTCAACTGCGTAATCGGAACTCAGCGGCTTGTCTCCAGGTTTTCGCGGGACAACGGGATATGAAAAATGAATATCAGGGTGAATTAATTGTGAAGCTTTGATACAGGCCGGACAAACACCACAGGCATCTTCTATAAATTTCTTTTCCTCAGGAAGAGTAGATCCGCCAAAAAGGTCAGACTGATTAAATGCATCTCCATGGTTCACTTTTTCACAAACAACATATTGAGCAAATGCCAGTGCAAGTGGCAGGCCACCCGAACCTTCTTTTGCCAAAAACAATAGTGCATGGCTAAGTCTGTTACGATTTACCAGTTGAGTAATGCGAGCCTTTGTTTCTTTTTGACCAATTACTTCCTTAAACAACATGTGGCAAATATAGCAGTACGCAAATAAATCAGTGGCGCATAAAAAAAGACGGAGCATATGGCTCCGTCTGTATATCTTTTTTTAGTCAATTTTTAGTTCAGATATTTTGTAACCTCGTTACTCATAGGAGTAACATTGCTGGAAAATACAGCAATTAATTTACCATTTTCATCAATCAGGAATTTTGTAAAGTTCCATTTAATAGGATCATCAACTCCCAATTTCTTTGCCTCATCATTTAAATAGCGAAACAAAGGATGAATATCATCTCCCTTAACAGAAACCTTTCCTGCCATTGGGAATGTTACACCATAATTCTTATGACAGAATTCTTTGATTTCTGTATTGGTTCCTGGTTCCTGTTGTCCAAAATTGTTTGCAGGGAAACCAATTATAACGAGCTTGTCTTTATATTTCTCGTATAATTTTTCGAGGTCGGCATACTGAGGAGTAAATCCGCATTTTGATGCGGTATTTACAATCATGATCTTTTTTCCTTTGTAGGAACTAAGGTCAATAGTTCCACCTTCCAAACCATCTACTTTAAAATCATAAATGGAAGAAGTAATAAAGAAGGCCATTGCCAGAAATAATAGACGTATCATAACAGCGTGTTTTTTTTATTAATATCAAAGATGATGCAAGAAATGCGACAAGAATGATCAGTCAAATAAGGGTGGTCAGTATCAGGAAGTCATCTCAAATATAAATCCATTTTTTGAAATTTCATCAGCATTATTTTTCGAAACAACCAAGCGTGGGAGTCGCAGTCCTGGTCTTATCATCCATATCGGTTAAAATGGAGTTTGGGATGCCTGCACCAATGGCGGGACTGAGTTTTTGAGTTATGTGAAAATCGAAATAACGTTTGTTAACGTCAATGCTGTCAAAAAGGGGATCCTGGTTTCGAATAACACTTATGGAATTGATTTCGGGATCATTTACCGCTTTAAAAAGTACATGATCAAAGTTTATATTGAAAATATTCGCTCCTTTATGGCTGGTAATTACTTCGTCGTCAACATTTCCCAAATCCCCCCAAAAAATGCAATTGGTGAAATTTGCATTTAGGTCATAAGTAAATAATGTACTTCCCGAACTGTCCCAGTTATTTAGAAAAAGAACAGGGTTTTTATGTTCGATGTATAAATTGCCGTAGGTGGCGACCGTGCAATAGGTAAAATCGTAATTGCCGCCCTGTGCCAGAACCAAATTAGTACCGCAATTACTAATTAAACAATTTTCGGCATGAATGCTTGAATTCAAAGAGAGGATGCCGATATCATAAATATTATCAAGCGTACATTTTTGAAGAGTAAGTTTAGGATTTGCATTTGGCGATGGAGTGGTAAGAACGATTCCCTGATATGAGTTTTTAATAAGAGTATGCGTAAAAACATTATCACGACTATTTCCTCGCAAATAAATCCCGGGCCATGAAGCAGGTAAATCACGATAATCCTTATCTAACCGATCACCCTGAAATGTGATGCTGTCAGATTTAGTGCCATTTGTTATCAGGATACCATCAACCAAAAAAGGGGCGTCCGCATGCATATAAACTCTTGTACCTGCATCAATCGTTAAAGTAGCATTGCTGTCAACCAACACACCTCCAAGAATCACGTATGGCAAATCATTTGTCCAATTTGTACTGCCTGTAATTTTTTGTGATCTTAAAAAATGTGCGTTTTGCCCAAATGCCTGCAGCTGAATTTTTTTCTGATTACCATTGTAGTCAACCAGAATACTGTCCTGAACAATGAATGGAAGATTCGAAGAGTTCTGATCAATTGTTACCGTAACAAAAACATAAATACTGTCTTCAGGAGCTATGTCAATATTATTTACTTCGGGCCTGGGAAATCCATCAACGTTTATATGGAAAGAAGAATTAGCACCTCCCATTAATTTTACAGAACTCAATCGAAGTTTTTCCGAATTAGTATTGATTATAGTGAAAACCTGGGTCACCGAACCAACAGTAGTAAATACGGTGTCAAAATGCAAAGTGTCAGCCGTTATTTCCAGGGAAGCATCTTTCGCAGTTATAAAACTCTCTTTTTTACACGCAAGCGTACTTACCAGAAAAAGAATTATTATCGCGACCCTGAAGATTTTCATGTGTTCAAAAATATACTCTTTTATTTTTCTGCGTAAGCTAATGTAGCAATGCTTACCGAACAACCTGGATGTTCCTCCAAAAGTGCTGCACAGCAAGCTTCAAGCGTGGCCCCTGTTGTTACTACGTCGTCTACGATTAGAACGTTTAATTGGGAAAATTCTTTTAACGGTTTTGCATCAAATACACCTTCCATATTTTGCCATCTCTCCATTCTTGTCTTATGAGTTTGAGACTCTGTTTGTCTGATCCGAAATATGAAGTCTTCCCTTACTGGCAAATCCAGAACTTCAGCGATACCAAGTGAAAGCATAGTTGACTGGTTATATCCCCTGATCTTAAATTTATCAGCAAAGAGAGGGAGTGGAATGATTAGATCCAGATGATCAAATCTTCGGGAGGTTTTCAGAGTTTGCCCCATAAACTTGCCAAGGTATCTGCCCAGTTCCCTGTTGCCTTTATATTTCAATTGATGAATGAGGTCCTGGAGCAAAGATTCTTTGGTAAAATAAAACTGACTCATAGCTGCTGCCACCTGAACCCTTCCCCACCAAATTTTTTCAACGGGATTGTCTGCAATTAGTGCGAAACCCGTTTCATTTAATTTATTCTGACAATGAAAACACAACAATTGATTTGCCAGGAGCAGATCCGATGAACACCCGCAGCACAAATCCGGAAAAAATAAATGCGAGACTTCTGATAATATTTGTGAACTAACAGCCAGAACTAAAATTTAAATTTGATCAGAAAAGAAATTTATAAAGTTCTTCAACACCCGCCATGGGAACTACTTCAATATTAAGTCTGGCTGTATTTGTTTTGTTTGAATTTTTCTTTGATGACTGATTGTATTTGCTGACAATGATTTTCTCGAAGCCCAGTTTTTCAGCTTCCATTATTCGTTGTTCAATTCTGTTGACCGCTCTGATTTCTCCACTTAATCCAACTTCCGCAGCAAAGCAAATGTTATGGGGCAGTGGCAGATCTTCATATGAACTGAGCAATGCACTTACGATCGCGAGGTCAGTCGCAGGGTCTTCTACTTTAAGACCACCTGCTATATTTAAGAATACATCTTTGGTTCCAAAAATGAAGCCTGCTCGTTTTTCAAGCACGGCAAGTATTAGTTGAAGTCGCCTTAAATCAAATCCGCTTACTGTGCGTTGTGGAGTTCCATAAACAGAAGGAGTAACAAGAGCCTGAACTTCTATTAACAATGGACGCATTCCTTCCAAAGTACCGGCAATCGCAATTCCACTTAACCTTTCATCTTTTTGAGTGATTAATATTTCTGATGGGTTCATTACAGGTTGCATTCCGTCTCCGGTCATTTGGTAAATGCCAAGTTCAGAAGTAGGGCCGAATCTATTCTTCAACGTTCTGATAATCCTGTAAGCGTAATGTTGATCGCCTTCAAATTGAAGCACTGTATCAACCATATGCTCCAGAATTTTAGGTCCTGCGATATTTCCATCCTTAGTGATATGCCCAATAAGAAATACCGGAGTGTTTGTTTCCTTTGCAAATCTTTGAAATTCCCCAGCGCATTCGCGAATTTGAGAAATGCTTCCGGCTGATGAATCTATATATGGAGAATGAAGCGTTTGAATGGAATCAACCATCACAACCTGGGGACGCAATTTTTTTATTTCACTGAAAATGGTTTGTGTCGATGTTTCTGTGAGTAAATAAAAATCTTCATTGCTTATACCAAGTCTGTCGGCCCTCATCTTAATTTGTTGCTCACTTTCCTCTCCACTTATATAAAGTGTCGTCACATCTTTCAGAGAGAGTCCCAGTTGTAGAAATAAAGTTGATTTTCCAATTCCAGGTTCTCCGGCAACAAGTACGATACTTCCTGGAACAATTCCATTTCCCAATACTCTGTTTAATTCCGGATCCGGACTTATAATTCTTTTTTCTTCAATAGTTGAGATTTCATCCAGGGAAACTGATTTGCTGATTTTCTCTTCATCTGAAAAAGGAATTCTCGACATCGGACCTTTAATCGAATTCTTGTGGATCACTTCTTCAACAAAAGTGTTCCATTCTCCGCATGATGGACATCTTCCGGCCCACTTTGCAGACTCATATCCGCAGTTACCACAAAAAAAAGCTGTCTTGATTTTACTCATGAACTAAAGATACATCTGATCGTGTGAAAGCTGAATAAATGAAATGAATCGAAGATTGACAGATCAGAAAATTTAAAAATGAATTGATTGTATGAAAAATTTAGTCGGAATTTTTTTTGCTGAAAATTCCGTCGATCAAAAAGTGAGATGAAGAAAATATTTTGAAGAAAAAAATCAGATGCAATGAAGAAAAAAAAGAGCAGAAATGCTGAATTATATAAAAAGTTAAAGGGTCAACTTGCGCTGACCCTTTAGTACTTACTAACCCATTAAATTCTTGCACTAAATTACAAATTGCTTCCACATAACAAAATTAATTTTGAGCCTTGTGAATAACTTTTTGGGCTTAATTGACTATGCAGATTGCTCCTATAAAATATTGAATAACAATAATTTATAGAGTATTCATAGAAGCCTAAATTATATTCTTTTGTCAAATTGTCTAAGCATTTTTTTTTGATTTTTTGTGTCTGACAAAAAGGCTGCGGATATCTAAAAGAGATGCATTTTTCGTCAAAATTTTTCAATGGTAGAGTGTTTGATATGATATTATTTAAAAAATTTTTTATGGCTTCGATATGGTTGGTATCGTTAATTTTTGTGGGCATCAGTTTGCTGTTCAATTACCAGTTGAAGAGCAAATTTGCCCGCTACGGAAATATGGTATTGTCGAGTGGTTTGACTGGAAAGCAGGTGGCAGAAAAGATGCTTAGGGAAAATGGGATCTCGAATGTCGAGGTCAGGATTTCGGATGGCTTTTTAAGTGACCATTATAATCCTATGGACCGTACAGTTAACCTAAGCTCTGAAGTATATAATGGTAATTCCATCGCATCCGCTGCAGTAGCCGCCCATGAGTGCGGGCATGCCGTTCAGCATGCCAATGCATATCCCTGGCTAATGCTCAGAAGCCGGCTGGTCCCTATTGTTCAGTTCAGTTCTACCCTGGTTCAGTGGGTACTTATTGCAGGCATACTTCTCATAAAAGTCTTTCCCACATTGCTTTTGGCAGGAATTGTGCTCTTTGCCCTGACTACAATATTTTCAGTAATAACCTTACCTGTTGAATTGGATGCAAGCCGTAGGGCACTGATTTGGCTGCAGGGGGGAAATGTTGCGAATTCCCAGGAATATCCTATGGCTAAAGATGCCTTGAAATGGGCTGCGCTCACTTATGTAGTCGCAGCGCTTGCTTCAATCGCTACCCTTGTCCAATATATCTTTATTTATATGGGTGGAAGGTCCAGGAACTAGAGCAAACATATAAGTGAAAAAATTATTTAAAAAAGAGTGCAGCACACTGCACTTTTTTTTTATCTTCAAATTGTCTTGATATATTAAAGTTTGGTTAAATTACATAACCGGCTTGATTATTAAATTACCAAAATCAACAACATGAGAAAACTGTTCTTTCTAACAGTTTGGGCTATGCTATTGTCCCTACAGTCGCTTAGGGCCCAAACAACCGACGTGGTCGGTAAAGTCACAGATGCCAATGGAAACCCCATACCTGGCGTATCGGTGATTGAAAAGGGTACCCATACGGGTACAACCACTGCCTCTGATGGCACTTACGCAATCAAAGTAAAACCCAACGGGGTTTTAGTTTTTTCAGGAGTAGGTTTTGAAACAAAAGAAGTAAAGGCTACCGGCGGCGTACACAACGTTCAGCTGGGCAGTGATACCCGCAGTCTCAGCGAGGTTGTTGTGACTGGTGTGGGTGTTGCGACCAGCAAAAGAAAACTGGGGATTTCAGTAGAATCAATTGCAGGTGACAAATTGCCCCAGACTCCAACAGCTTCAATAGACCAGGCCATTATCGGAAAAATTCCAGGAGCACAGATTTCATCTGTTTCTGGAAACCCCGGCGATAAAGTAAATATCGTTTTAAGGGGTATCAATACTGTTCAGGGCGGTACAAGACCGTTGGTAATGCTGGATGGTGTCGAGGTTCCCTTTGAATCACTAACAACTTTGGATCTTGGCCAGGTTGAACGTATGGAAGTTGTACAAGGTGCAGCATCTGCTTCTTTGTACGGTGCTCAGGGCGCCAATGGAGTAATCCAGATCTTTACAAAGAGAGGCTCCAAAGGCAGACTGGCTATAAATGTTTCCTCAAGCATTGCTAGTAACAAGTTCATTAATGCGGGAGATTTTGGAAAAGCTGACAAGCATCCTTATCTCACAGACGCAAGCGGAAATATCGTTAACGCCGGCTCCAATGCCAGTATTGGATACAATGCTGGTGATCCCGTAACAATAGATCCTGTAACTGGTTCCATATTGGGATCTAACTCAATTGCGTATCAATATGGAGCAAACGTACCCGGGTTGCCCGGAGCAATCCCTGGGCTAACGGACAACTATACACGATATGGTATCCTCGATCCCCGGAATAATTACGACAAACCCTATGTAGGGAATTTACATTATTACGATCATTTTGCACAGGTGTTTACAGGGGCTAACACTTACAACAACTCAGTAAGTGTTAGTGGTGGAAGCGACAAAATGGATTTCAATTTCGCTTTTGCAAACAATTATACCAACTCACCTTTCCTTAAGGATAATGGTTTTATGAGCAGGTCGAATGTAACTGTGAATTTGGGATTCGAAGTTTTCAAGAATTTCACTATTCGCAGTATCACTAACCTGGTTTATACGTACAATAATATGCACCCTCAGTTGGGAGCACCAGGTGGACCGGGTTATGGACTTGGTAACAGTAATGCTGATGTAGGCGGAGTATATGGATTCTTAAATACTTCACCATTTTTTAGTTTGCAGGACACCATTACTGGTGGACATTATGCATCTTACCAGAGAGCAAGTTTCTTAAGCGTTAATGCGTTCAATCCTTATTATCGCCTGGAGTACAATGCCGGTAACAGTAAGAGATATGATATCATTCAGAACATTGAAGCGAATTATAAGGTTAACAAATATGTAACCCTGAACGCGAAATATGGTATAAGCTATAAGAATGAAAATGATGTTTGGACTTACTATAACCAAACTCAAAATGCAAACACAGAGTATTATACTTCTTATGTGAGCTATTATAGCCCTGATGAAACTGGTGAAATTGACAACTGGCAGTACAATAATACCAAACAGAATTTCCTGGGTAGTGCCACAATTCATTTTGACTTTGATAAGGACTTTCATTTGAACCTTCCAATTCAATCTAATACTCTGGCCGCTTTTGACTATCGCAGAAATGATTATAAAGAATTGGACATGTGGGGCCAAACTTTGCTTTTAGCTCCGCCTTTTAATCTTTTGGCAACACAAGGTCAAAACGTGGCAAATGACTACGTGCAACCATTCGTTACATACGGTTACCTTGTTGATCAAAGATTTGATTTCGGAAGCTATGGTGGTATCACAGGCGGATTTAGAACTGACTATTCTTCTGCATTCGGTGCAGGTTCTAAACCATTCACATTCCCTCACGGTAACGCATATGTGAACCTGAATTCATTTGGTTTTTGGAATGGTATTGAATCACTCATACCGCATTTAAAAATAAGAGCAGCATATGGAAAGGCAGGTATTCAACCTGGTCCGTTCGATCGTTATCCAGTGCTTAATCTGCAGCCAATGGGTAATGAGCTCGTATACACAAATAAACCAAATGCCAGGAACCCAGACTTAAACGTGGAAGTTTCTACTGAAAAAGAAATTGGAACAGATTTCACGTTTAATTTATTTAAGGGCGATTGGTTGAAAAACCTGAACGTTTCATTTACCTATTGGAAGAGACATACAGATAATGCAATTTTTGATCAGAATGTGCCACCTTCTACAGGTGCTTCTACTTTGAAAACAAATGCCATTGCATTGTCATCTAATGGCTGGCAGGCAGGAGTTACAATACCAATATTGAGTTCAAGGTCGATATCATGGGATTTCACATTTAATGTAGGTCACCAAACTTCAGTGATAGACAACGTAGCTGGTGGAGATATTCCTTTAACAACTGCTGCGGGAAGTACAGGTTTGGTCCTCGCTGCCGGAAGGAAAATTGGAGAGATCTACGGTTACAAGGCTCTGACAAGTGTATCACAGGTTAGAGGAGATGGTAAAACTCCATTTATCGATCCTGCAGATCAGGGAAATTATGAAATCGTAAATGGAAGGGTGGTTAATAAAACTACTAAAGCGATATTCTTCTCAGATGAAGCAGAATCACTCGGTGATCCAAATCCAAAATTAACTTCTTCATTCATTAATGCAATTACCTGGAAGAATACAATAACATTTGGTTTCCAGTTTGACTGGATCGATGGTTCTCACCTTTACAACCAAACCAACGAATGGATGTATCGTGATGGTATCAGCAAAGACTTTACAACACCTGTTACTATTAACGGAGAAACCGGAGCATGGGGCGCATATTATGCAAGCGCTTACTACGCGCTCGGAAACACTGCTAAAGGTGTAGGTAACAACGTTACAAAAGACTACTTCTATCATGACGCATCTTTTGTTAGACTCAGAAACATTTCATTGGGAGTTGATCTGGCAAGATTTGCAAACAAGCAGTGGTTGAAGAGATGCCAGGTGGTATTGAGTGGCAGAAACCTGTTCACATGGACCAAGTATCCAGGCATGGATCCTGAAATCAGTTCAGGTGCTTCAAACTCAGCCTTCGACAGAGGAATTGATCATAGCACTATTCCAAACATGAAATCTTATCAGTTAACACTGAATTTGGGATTCTGATTCTTCACAGTAAACAGTAATCGAAATGAAAACAATACAATATAATTTGAAACATAAAGTCTGGAAATACTCCCGCTATTTCCTTGCAATTTCAATCGTAGTCATTGGAGCCAGTTCGTGCAAAAAACAGCTGGATGTTAAAGACCCCAATGACCCAACATTCGGTACCAACGTTACCGATGAAAATGGTATGACATCATATGCAAAAGGCGGCATCTATTGGAACGGATTTAACTATGGCGATGGTTGGTTAGGTGATAGCTATTTTTCGTTGCCATGGGGTTATCACGAACTAATGGGAGACGTAATTGGTGGTGGTCAGGGTTCAAATAACCAAACCACAACTATGGGTGTACCTGATAAATTCCAGGCAGACCCCGCTGATCCTTCCACAGTGTTCGTTAACCCTGCGCCACAAGTATCCATTATCAGATCATTTAATACTGCGGCAGCTACTGCAAATGCAAACAATGCTCTTTATTACGAATGGTTGAACATGTACGCAATGATTAATGCATGTAACATTACTCTTGAGCAATTGGACAAAGTGACTTTGTCGACAGATAAAGCAAATGCTGTAAAGGCATGGGCTTACTGGTGGAAAGGATATGCATATGCACAGATCGGTACATTATATGTTGCGGGAATCATTGAGGATAAATCTCAAACTAAGGTTGACAAATATGTTGACCAGGCTTCAATCATTGCTGAAAGTAATAACCAGCTTAACCAGGCGCTTACTACTCTTCAGAGTGTTTCTAACGAGGGAGATTTTGACGCGATTATGGCTCAGTTGATTCCGCTGCAAAATCAGGTCGGACTTGGAATGCCAATGTCATCAGCACAAATGATCAGAACCATCAACACAATGTTGGCAAGAAATATTTTGTTGAACCATCTTGCTCCGTATGTTAATGGAAATGCAGGTGCTACTATTAGCAAGTCAATTATGCCAGCTATGGCAGCTGCTGACTGGCAGGCCGTGATTAACTATTGCAACAATGGTATTCAGAAAGGCGATTTCGTTTTCACTGGAAGAACTTCAGCATCTAACTCTTTCTTCTCTCAAAATGGTGGTTCAGTTGCTGGAATTTTAACAGCAAGCAATCAAACAACCACATATAAAGTGAGTGAAAGGTTAGTCCAGAATTTTAAGGCTGGAGATGAAAGGCTTGCAAATTTCACAACTGGAAATGGAACTTTTTACGGTGATGCTAATACCAATTCAACAAGATATAGTTTGGTTGATGGTGTGTCGCAAGGCTTCACAACAATTCCCGTTCTTGGTTCACGTCAGGTTGGTGGACTTGAAATTTATATAGGGCCAACTTACGAAGAAAATCAGCTGATGCTCGCTGAAGCAAAAATTCGTACTGGTGATATTGATGGAGGACTGGGATATGTTGATGCAGTTAGAGATTATCAGGGTGCTGCAGTTGCTGCAGTATCAGGAACAGGCCTAAACCTTAATCAGGCAATGGCAGAACTAACGATGGAAAGAGGAGCTGCGCTCGCATTCCGTGGTTTGTCATTCTACGATGCAAGAAGATGGGGCTGGACCTATGATATTGCAAATGGCGGTGGCAGATATGGCGCTACTTTAATATACAATGCAACAGTGTATACTAATGCAACTATCAATTATAATTTCATGGATTACTGGGATGTGCCTGCTGATGAAACTGACAAAAATCCGCCTTCATCAGATAGTGCCCCGGTCGTGAACCCAAATTATTAATGAAGGATTGAAGGGTTGAAAAAGCAGATAAAAATGCTACGATAGAGCAATTCTTCCTGGAGTTATTCGTCCCCCCGGACTCGTAAGGAGTCTGCTTCGGGAAGTGCACCTGTTAAAAACCCTAATAACCTCTCTCAGTCCCAAAGAGGTTGCCAGAAATGGTAACCTCTTTTTTTGTACTTCCAGAAGAAAGATCTGAATTGTAATTTTAGTAAATCTTAGAGTATGATACGGATTCGAAAACTCATATGCCCTGCAGAATTGATCATGTTGCTGACTTTGTCATTTTCTGCAGTGTCCCAGGAAGTGTATCAAATAGTTCCTCTTCCACGATATTCTCCTACATATTATGTGGAGCTTACCCAGGCTGAGATTGATGCAAAAAATGCTAAGCCTAACTACCTGGACATTGCAGGGAATCCATATTATAGGGAGGGTTATAAGACCTCTACACTTTATCTTGGGGGCCCAAGAAGAATTAGTCGGGTTCCAGCTAAACTGGATATGGTGACACAGCAAATTATTTTTGTAACTGCAAATCAACAGGAAATCACAATGCCGGTTGGGAATGTGAAGGAAATGGATGTATTTGATTCAAGTGCTTCAGGTATAAAGACGGTTACAGTAAGGATAGGATACCCCCCAATTGACAATCAGAATGAGTTCAATTTTTATGAGGTGATTGATGATGGCAAAATAACTTTCCTGAAATGCCTGGTGAAAAAAATTATTGATACCAAAAATGACGTATCAGGA